>NZ_CEZBFX010000014.1:0-72457 GCF_982964205.1 Roseofilum sp.
TTTCTTTGAGGTCATGCCAGCCCATGGAGTGCCGATGGATATATATCTTCTTTGGTTACCCTAGTTGGGTCTCCAGCTTGGATATATATCTATTTTAGCACTACACAGGATTATCTATGTTTCATTACAGATGTTATGAGACTTTTCTATTTGAGTTACCTAGGGCTGACCTATGGGAAGGGATGGAGTTAGGATGATTTTAGGTGCAAATTAGGTGTAGCGTAGTCCCCTGAGCGCTAGGCCATGGATTCGATTCCAGGCACAGCAATCGAGAACTTAAAGCGGGACTGACGGGTCTCGAACCCATGGCCTAGCGCTTAGGAGGCGCTCGCTCTATCCAACTGAGCTACAGTCCCAGCCGCTCTCCATTATACATGATTTTAATTCAGTCAGGAGACTAACCCAAGCCCAGAACCGCTTTTAAGCGCTCAACTACAAACTTACGGTCTAAATACGACAATAAACCGCCTGCTTTTGGTCCCCGTTCTTTCCCTAGGAACGATTGGTAAATTGCGGGAAATGCCAGATTGGGGTTAATCGATAACTCCTTCGTGGTGGAGAAAATTAAGGTTTGTAACTCCTCCGCTTCCCAACTTTCTAGTTTTTCCAGATTCACAACCAACTGGTTTAGATAGGTCTTTTGTTCCTCAGATAATTGACGAGTTCCTTCAGGAATTTCATCCCAATAAATCACTAACTTTTCTTCTTCATCGGCATAATCTTCAAGCCATTTTTTGCCAACATTAATCCGCTTCCTAATCTCTTCCCAATCCCTATCGGTTAGAGAAGACATTCGTTTTTGAATTTCTGCTTCAACCTCTAAACCAGGAATTTGCAACAAGGAAATCAAGGTACTCAGTTCAAAGGGTTGATAGGGTTCAATTTCACTATCCAACTGGGCATACAAGAGAGACATCAAATCCTTCGAGAGTTCACCCTCTTCTCCAGCACTTTGCCACTCTTTGTACTTACCAATCAACGTATCATAATCTCGGAATAGGCGAGTCGTAGTTTCATAGTTGGGTGCAAAGTTAATTACAGTTTTTGGGGGAGTTCTTAACATCAAAAACCGCAAGAGTTCAGCCGGCAATAAATCCGCCATATCTCTGGCACTTGAACCGACTCCTTTGGAGGAACTCATTTTTGTCCCATTGACTAAAATAAATTCATAGGGCGAATGGAAAGGCGGTTGCTTTTTCAGTACTTTGCGACAAATGGCATTAGCCACATCACGAGATCCACCTTTTTGAGAATGGTCTTTTCCTGCCAGTTCAATGGTGACTCCCAAGATATCCCATTTGGCGACCCATTCCACTTTCCAAGGTAATTTTCCATTCCCATCAAAAGGAGAAACCCAGCCCGAATAACCACATCCTTCTACCCAATCGGTGCTATCCGGTTTGCAGGTATAAAAGACTTGTTCGCCGTTGTAATCGCTGACGACAGTCGTGGCAATTTTACCACAATTTTCACAGACGACTTGGAAGGGATACCAATCATCAGGTCGTTTGGCTTTACTGACTTGTTCATAGGCTTGGCGAATTAAGTCAGCATTGTTTAAAAAGGTGTCAATGTAGGGATTAAGTTGTCCAGTGCGATAGAGGTCGCGCAGATAATAAACTTTTGGCTGTACTCCCAAATATTCAAAGACTTGTAGAAACTCGCCCATAAAATATTTGGCGTAGTCGCTGGCGGTTTCTTCTGGGGAGGGGACATTACAGAGAGGATAGCCTAGGTAGGGTTTAAAGTGTTCCTGGTTGAGATATTTTGGAACAGTATCTAAGGCATCATAATCATCGACACCATAAAGGAACTTAACGGGTTTTTGGGCCTGTTTTAGGGCACGATAGATGACATCATGGATAATGACTCCCCGTAGCGATCCGACGTGAACACGACCGGATGGAGTTTTCGAGTCATTGACAATTTGTTCGCCCTGTGCATCTTGTGCAATCTTATCGGCCCAAAACATAATGCATTTTTATTTATCCACAATCTTTTCACTATAATATCAATGATCTAAAAAATCTAGGTTTTGAAGCTCTTTAATCTGCCTCTATGTCTTCCATCACTAAATCTTATCCGGCTTGGAGTCGATCGCTCGCTCAACCTGGGATAGAGTTTCCCCCGACACCCCTTGAGATCTTAGAAGGTGCGATACCGCAAGGGTTACGAGGAACATTGTATCGCAATGGCCCTGCACGATTAGAACGGGGTGGCGTACGCGTGGGTCATTGGTTTGATGGGGATGGGGCAATTCTGGCGGTTAAGTTTACGGATGAGGGAGCAACTGGGGTTTATCGGTATGTGCAAACGGAAGGATATTGTGCAGAGGGTGCGGCGAATCAGTTTTTGTATCCCAATTATGGTATGACTGCCCCAGGTGCGCTTTGGAAACGTTGGGGCAAGTTACCGAAACATTCAGCGAATACGTCGGTTTTAGCCTTACCCGATAAACTTTTAGCCCTGTGGGAAGGCGATCGCCCCTATCGGTTAGACTTGGAAACGTTAGACACTGAGGGTAAGGATGACCTATCCCAGTTACAGCCAGGAATGCCCTATTCTGCCCATCCGAAAGTAGATGCTCAGACGGGGGAAATTTTCAACTTTGGTACAATTCTGGGAGCCAAACCAAAATTATGTTTATATAAGAGCGATCGCACGGGCAAAATTATCCAAATGGGCGAGCATGTTCTCAAGAGTGTGTCCATTATCCATGATTTCGTTCTCGCTGGCCCCTATTTGATCTTTTTCATTCCCCCCATTAAATTGAAGGTATTCCCGATTTTGCTGGGGACTCAGTGTTTTTCTGATGCTCTGGAATGGCAACCGAATGGAGCCACACAAATTTTAATTTTCGATCGCCAAACCCTCTCCCTGGTGTCGCAACAAGAAGCACCTCCCTGGTTCCAGTGGCACTTTAGCAACGGATTTATGGATGAACAGGGAAACCTGGCGATCGATTTTGCCCGTTATGAGGACTTCCAAACCAATAGATTTCTGAAAGAAGTCCCCAGTGGTAAAACTCAGACGAAAGCATTAAGTCAATTGTGGCGATCGCATCTTAACCCAAAAACTGGGGAACTCATTGACCATTATCCCTTGATTGAGCAGCATAGCGAATTTCCCATTGTCTCCCCCCTCGAAGTCGGAAAACCGGCACGCTATACCTATCTGTCTATGCATCGTCCAGGAACCCCATTAGGTGAAGATTTACTGAATGTCATTGCTCGTTGGGATAACGAAACCGAAACCTTGGAAATGGGCGATCCAGGTCTCGGATCGTACCCCACAGAACCCCTTTATGTCCCCAATCCAGAAACAGAAGAGAAGGGTTGGGTGCTAACTGTGATTTATCATTCCTCTAGTCATACCAGCGAAGTCTGGATTTATGATGCCCATTACCTCAGTGATTCCCCTGTTTGTCGGTTAGAATTACCCAGCGTTATCCCCATCGGATTTCACGGTACATTTGCGAATGAGCATAAGAAACTAGGTTTCTAGTGAACTGTTTCATCTCATGTGATGCATTAGAAAAGATGATGAAGAGGAGAAGTTAGGACAGTTTCTATTGCCTATTGCCTCAAAATAACCAAGCTATTCACTCTCAAAATTCCCGTTGGGCCAAAATAATTGTGGCTAAAGCTAATAACGCTATGGTGTAGACAATACCATATCCCGCATTCGCAGTCAGCGTCACAGCACCGGGTAAAGAGTTCATCCCATACACCGCTAAGTTTTTCACATCTAAGCGAGATAGATCGGGAACAATAATAAACAAGACTTGACTCAGACGGGAAAACAAGGGAGTTTCGACTAAGGCATTCAGTTTCACCATGTCGGCGCTTAAGTTACCTATAAAATAAATGCCAAATGTGAGGAAAAGAGCCACTAAGGAACGGGTAAAGACTCCAAATAAAATGGCTGCTGCTGTAATCAAGGATAGCTTCAGAATCAGGAACAGAGCAGAAATCATCAGGGCAGTTAAGGACGGATAACTGGTTTGATTTAAGGTTAAGATTCCCAGATAAAGCCCCATCATGCCGACGACTAAGATGCTCAAAACTGCCGAAACGCCTAAAAATTTGCCCACAATCAGTTCAGAGATATTGAGAGGTTTGGCAATTAGTAAATAAATAGTTCGCTGGTCAATTTCCTTGTTAATTAATCCAGTACTGATAAATACCGTTACTGCAACTCCTAGAATCTCCATCAATCCTAAGCCCACATCCAGAAGAATTTTATCTTCTACAGTGGAGGCAACTTCCCGAATTACGGGGATTATAAATACGATTATGATGGCGAATAATCCCCATACATAGAGAATGCGATCGCGGATGGTTTCGGCAAATACATTATTGGCAACAACCCTGAGTCGATTAAAATTCATAGGTCTGTCTAAAAGCAGGATAAATTAGTCGGAGCTGAATGGCGATCGGAGTTTTTCTAGGTCTAATTTTATCACAAATAAGCTGTTATCCATGTTCTGGTTCACCAACTTTGGATTGGCGATCGCCCATTCATCAATCATGAAGTAAAAGTAAATCCAGCAACTGATGAGTAAACTACTCAGAAGAATGATAATATTTCTTTGTAAGCGTTTTTTCCCTTCTGCCGATCCGAGATCGAGGGAGCGGATTCTGATCGCATCAGGTAAGAGCTGAGTGAGGGCGATAGATTCTGGATAGCTCACCCACAACACTTTTTGTGAAACTCTATCGAGGGTCCTACTGATAATCAGAGAGAAAATCAACCAGATAATGATGGGTTTGAAATCGATACCCCAACAGTCTAGAGTATATTGACTCAGGAAAATCCATAGGGCATAGAGTAAAGTGAGAAACCCCAAAAAAGCGATTGGCTCTTGCAGTTTTTCCAGTTTGAAGATGGGCATTAAAGCCGCAATAGTCCAGAACCCAAAACCGATAATAAACAAGATTTGCCAGAGGGTAGGCGGCTTAGAAAATAAAGTCTTGAACAGTTGAATAAAGTTGTGCATGAATCGGTTAAGGCGTATTCAAACTGAACCGAATAAATTTCATTAGCACCACAAGTAAGATAACGCTATTACTCATCAAATGGGCATTAAATACGGTGCGAGAAATTGCTTTTTCGATAAAGGCTTCACGGGCAGCGATACTAAATCCTCCTTCTCCATATTTTCTTTGTATCCACATCTTGCGAATATTACGCAGAAGAGCTAATCCTTGCCGTTTGACAAACCAGCCAATCAGAAAAGCACCGATAATTGCTAGTAAAATCCAGGATAGACTCGATCGCTCCCACTGGCCAAATAGGACTAAATCAATTAAATTTTGGCGAATGGAATTGGGCAATAAGAGTTCTAAATTAAAGAATAAGAACCAACCAATCAGGTTGGCAAGCAAATTCAGTGTAGCGGCATAAAAAATGCTAAAACGGGGATGAAGCTGAAGTTGAGTATGGAGAAAATAGGATTCAATGGCGATCGCCACCCATAAGCATAGCATCTGTAAGGCGATCGTTCGTAGAGGCAGAATAACCATTACTAGATAAGTAATACTTAACAATTAACAATTAACAATTCTTTTAAATTATTAATTGTTAATTGCTAAACCGATCCTAGCTTTTATCGAGTTCCCGGCGCAGTTGCTCCAAGTCATCATCAACTGCTGAAGCCGAGTGACTTGAATCAGTAGTACCTTGGGGAAGAGCAGCTTGATTGGGTGATGCGCCAGTTAACTGGGCTTTCATGGCAGCCAATTCGTCATCAACATCACTCCCTTCTAACGCTGCAAACTGTTCTTCAATCCCTGTACCACCAATCTCATAGGCTGCCTGGCTTCTGGCTTCCATTTGCAGCACTTTTTCTTCCATCCGATCAAACGCAGCGAGGGAGCTACTGGTTCCGATGTTCGAGACAGTATTCTGCAAGTTTTCTTGAGCTTTAGCTGCTTGCATCCGTGCTTTGAGCATGTCTTTCTTGGTTTTCGCCTCAGAAATCTTGCCCTCTAGCTGCATTAAGTTTTTCTTCAGGGTATCTACCTGAGCGGTTTGTTGCTCTAAAGAAACTTTAATGGTAGTGGCGCTGTCAGCCTGAGCTTTTTTGCACTGCAACGCTTCCCGAGCTAGATTTTCGTCGCCCTTCTGTAGAGCCAGTTGCGCCCGTTGCTGCCATTTATTGGCTTCATTTTGGGCTGTATTATATTGTTGCTGGCTCTTTTTTTGGCTGGCGATCGCACTAGCTACCGCTTGCCGAAGTTGGATCAGATCTTCCTGCATATCAATAATAGACTGCTCGAGTATCTTCTCCGGGTCTTCTGCTTTATTCACAAGATCGTTTATATTAGCTCTCAGAACTCGGCCGATCCGATCGAATAATCCCATAATTCTAATTCTGCTTTCCTGTCAGGGTCTATATACAGATTATAGTGGAGGGGAAAAGGCAATAGGGAGGAGAGGCAATAGGTAATAGGCAATAGGCAATAGGGAAGAGTTGGGTGGCACGCTAACATTTCCCATAATTATTAATTTGGTTAATAACCTACAGTTCATTGAGTCGCGATCGCAACTCCTCTAATTCGCGATCGTACTCGGACTGGCTTCTGGGGGCTTGACTTTTCAGTTGCGTTTTTATCAGGGTGAGTTCCTCCTCTACGGAAGTCTCTGTTCCTGATTCTAAAGCTTGAAATTGGTTTTCTACAGGATCTTTTCCCCATTCGGTACTCAGTTGAGCTTGGGCTTCGAGTTCTTGTACTTTATTTTCCATCCGCTCTAAAGCCGCTGATGTACCTCTAGGATTCAATTGATTCATCACTTGATGCAACTGTTCGGAAGTTTTAGCCGCACGGGCGCGGGCAATATAAAGTTCTTTCTTCGCTTTAGCCTCCGCTATTTTGCCTTCTAGGGTGCGTAAATCATTCCTCATACGATCCACCACATCCCCTTGTTGTTGCAGGTGTTCCTGGAACAGTCGCGCTGTTTCTAGATAAGGTTTGCGTCGGGTTAGAGCTTCTCTGGCTAGAGTTTCATCCCCTTTTTCTAGGGAGAGTTGGGCCCGTTTGTGCCAATCTTCGGCACTTACCGTAGCTTGATGATATTGTCGCTCTGTACGTTTTTGCACGGCGATCGCCTGAGCTACCGATTGTCGCAGACGCACCATATCATCTTGCAATTCTAAGATAGCAGTCTCTAGGAGCTTTTCCGGGTCTTGCCGTTGAACGATCCAGTCATTCACCTGGGCACGAACGGCACGAAATAGGCGATCGACAACACTCATAATCCCATCCCCATTTACTCATCATCATAAATTTTGGCAGAAATCCCCTCAATTTTCAGTTCCTCCACGAACGTTTCTGCCATTTCTCGATGATAAAATGACCCCAAATACACATAAATTCCATCCGCAAAATTGCGCAAATAAGCATTGGGAACCAAGGCTTGAATTTTCGCCATCGTATTTCCATCCTCATAATGAGCCACGACAGAATAGGATTGACCATTCTCGGACTCCGGCAAAGTCGCCACCGGTTCCGGCATCCATTCCTGTTCTGGAGGCATATCTACTGGGATAGGAACAGATCCCGTAAAACCCTGAAGATAATTTTGAGGAGGGACAGGTTCAGGTACCGGTTCAGCAAATGACGGAACCTCTGGAGGCATGATAGGTGCTGCTGCTTCCAACTGGGGCAACTCGTGAGGATTGGGGGGAGCAGTCACCCCAGGCACAACTGGAGGAGCAGGAGGTAAAGGGGCTGAAGGTTCAACTGCTTGTACAGGTGTCACTTGAGGCGTTGGCGGTTGAGGCAATTCTGATTCTGGTTCCGGTGCAGCGGAAAGAATCGGCAAGCTCAACACCCGCAAATTCAGCCCTGATGAGCGGTTAGACTCCGAGGCAGTGGGCGGCTCTACTGGAGCTTTCGCGACTACAGGCGAAGCCACCGGAATCGGGGAAACCACTGGAGAGGGTTGGGGAGATTGCTTGGGTTCCAGAACACTCAAACTCTCCAGGGTTAACTGGCCAAATTCTGAAGTTGGGCGAGGGGAAGAGTGGGAAACGTTAGAAGAATTAGCTGGAGTTGTCGCAGGTTCTGGAGCAGATTCAGGAACGGTGGGATTAGGCTGCCGGAAGGGACTATTGGGAAACAAGTAGCGCATCAGAGAAGGATTAAGAAAAATCACCCCAAATGTAATGCACAGCAGAATCAAGAGCAGTGTGGAACCGATCCCCAGAGGAGTAAGCCAGGGATTAAATGCTGGGGTAGGGATAGAGCTTTCGTCTTCCTCTTCTTCCTCGGCTAAACTTCTGAGCAATTCTTCTGAAGATTCCAAATAATCCTCTGGGGGACTGTCGGCTTCAAACCCTGTATCCGGTTCAGCCAGGTTTTGATGGGCAAAAGAGGTGGATAGGGCAGCCCCTGAATCAGTATCCGCCGAGGGAGATAGAGAGGCTGGAAGTTCTGGAGCAGTTTCTAGCGTCTCTGGAGAGGGGGGGCGCTTCGGTTGGGAGCGCTCTGGAGGCGGCGGTGAGACTAACTCTAAGGTTTTTCCGCCATGTCCTTGCGCTGTTGCCGTTAACGCATAGCTTTTCAGAGGTGGAGTATATCCTTGGCGATATCGCCGATATCGGGTTAGTTCTTCCTCTAGGCTGACATTGAGACTCGTGAGAGCCGCTTGCAGCGGTAGGGAGATGGCATAGGTCTGGTGGGGTTGGGGTGCTGGTTTTGCAGGAAAACGGTTACTCATCGCCAAGGTCTTGCCGTAGTGATTCGGTGAATCTGCTTATTTGAGGGTTGATTGTATCTTATTTTGATGCGTAATGATAGGGAGACCCTAGAATTTTATTCACAAACATTTAAATTCGAGCTATGTTTCTCGGGATTTTTGGTAATACTGACTACGTTTTGGCGATCGCTCTAACGGCAAACCAAGAGCAAGGAATCCGTCCTTCATCCGTATTTTTATTACCCGGATTATAACGGAGGCGATCCAGATTAAGCATCAGCGCACTTGGGGCAGTCTTGTTGATCCCCAATCGTTTATCCCGGAAATAACCCCTTATTCCTGAAAGAGATGATAGTGGAAACGGAGAATTCATGTCCAAATTTAAAGCAAACATAAAAAAAGTATAAAGCTATTTTCAATTTCTCTAAAAGATAACTGAAAATAGAATAGAAGCCGATATCCGCCCCCTATTGAGGATCTGCCATGAACAATTCCAATTGTCAAACCTCCGCTTGTCGGTATTGCCGCCACTTTACTCCTGAAGGTCGGCGAGGGGGCAACTGCCAACAACTCAATGTTCCTGTGCGCGGTGGATGGAAAGCTTGTCCCTTAGCTATTCCAGCTTTTGCCCCGTCTTGGGAAGGTTTAGGACTTTGGCAGTATGAACCCTTAACCGCGATTGAAACCCAGTCTAATTCTTTAGAAACTGTTGCCCTCAAAGAGTCACGCCCCAACTTGAGTGTAGTTGAGGATGATTTAGATCAAGACCTTGCCTTAGCTTAAGCACACAATCGATCAGATCAACCGTGTTTTAAGATCAAAAATTTAAGAAACGATATACCAATTATCGATTTAAGCCGGAAGCCGGGTTTCTTGAAGAAATCCGGCTTCTCAATTAAAAACCACCCACATCCCCCTAGGGGCGGGTGATGTTTCTGTGACTAAATTTGATGGGTTTTGGGGACAGGGAGAGCAACCGGTTTGGACTCCAGAGAGCTGCTAGTCAGGAGTAAGCCCTTTGATTAAGCCAAGAGTGTGCCAGAAATCATCGCAGCTAAGAGGACAAAGCCAATCATCACGTTTTGACCAAAAATTTGACTGTAGAGGGTGGGGGAAACTTCTGGTTGCAGGAGATCGTAAACCTGTTTCGCCCAGAAGATAATGGCGAGGCTCCATCCCAACCAAAATGTCCAGTTTAATGCCATAAATTGGCTTTCTAAGGCTAATAAAACAGCAGTTCCGGTAAAAAAGATGCCTACAGCGATGGGAGTCTTATCGCCGAAAAACAGGGCACTGGAGTTGACACCGATCCGTTCGTCATCTTGGCGATCGGGGAGGGCGTAGACTGTATCAAATGCTAGAGTCCAGAGGATTACTGCGCTCCAGAGGACCCAAGTTGCCGGTTCGAGGTTAGCAGTAACGGCGCTCCAGCTAATCAGTACGGCAAATCCCCAGGCAATGGAGAGGACAAGTTGGGGAACAGGAAATACGCGTTTAGCGGTGGGATAAAAGACAATGACGGGAACAGCAGCGACGCACAGAAGAAAGCTAAATCGGTTGAGATAGAGGGCTAAGACAGCAGCGCACAGCAGAGCTAAAATGGCGATCGCCACTCCAACCTGAATGGAGAGGGCGCGAGAAGCGAGGGGACGGCTACGAGTCCGTTCTACTTCTGGATCAATATTGCGATCCCATAGGTCATTAATCACACAACCCGCAGCACTGGTAACGAATGTGCCAACAATGATGACCCCCACTAGGGGAAGGGGCGGAGTTCCCCGTGCTGCCAGAAATACCGCCCATAACGCTGGAACCATCAAAATAAACCGACCGGCAGGTTTATTCCAGCGCAAGAGTTTAATAATACTCAGCCAGGTGGGATCGGTTTGAGGTGTCGATGGGCTAGTCATGGGGAAATAGGGAATAGGGGATAGGGAATGGGGCATAGACAATGGGCTATTTCCGCGTCACCGTGTCCTCCCCATCCAGAAAACATCACTCAGTCTGGGCGACTGACCGAATACTGCTAATTTTAAGTAAATCACTTAAGGTGGGACAATAAGTCGTTAAACCTAGAGTCTCTGGACTAACTGGGTTTTGATAGCGAAAATGGCGATAGCGCATACAAAACTGATCCCAAGCTCCCATTTCAATTTTCACCCCAATTAACCGCAAAATACCAATGAGGGTATCAGCTAAAGCAACAGATAGGGGAATCCGAAAATAGATTTTTTTCTGTAAAAACTGGCAAATTTGGGCAATCCCTTCATCGACGCTAAGAACGGGATTTCCTAAAACTAAATGATGGGCAAAGGCAAAACTTTCATTGGGATCGGAGGGAAGGGTACGATCGACCAAATGGGTAATGACTTGGGCAATATCATAAGCATGAAGAAAATGAAAACTACCATCGGCGCTAAAAAAACGAGCCAAGTTAATCCATTTGGGAATTTCTGATAATCCAGAGGATAGATGGGAATAGGGTTTATTCTCATCTCCCCCAAATACTAAGGTAGGAAAAACAATGGAAATGGGAGGGGCGCTGGTTAGTTTGCTCAGTTGCTGATAACAATCGTACTTAGAGCGAATATAATCGGTTCCCAACTGTCCTGCTTGGGGTAAAAGCTGATTATCTTGACCCAAAATGCTGGCAGTAGAAAAGTAGATGACTTGGTTACAAACATTCGGATCTAAGGCTTTGATCAATTGAATAGTTTTAACCACATTAATATCAAACACTTCTCTAGGGCCACCCCAAGCAGTAGCGGCTAAAATTGCCCCATCGACCGTACTTAACAGATCGTTATATTGGCCAATCTCGCGCAAATCGCCTTCTAATAGGGTAATTCCCGATCGCACTTGATAGTCGAATTGTAATTTTTCTGGTTTCCTCACCAGCAAAAACAATTCATGACCGGTCTTTTGAATCAGTGACTCAGCGATATAGTGGCCGATACAACCGCTTGCACCGGTCATGAAAATCCGTTTTTTTTTCGGGGTTGATGGGGTTAGGGTCATAATCAATTAACAGGTAGCCAGATCCAGTTGTTTCGCTGTTTCAAAGAAAAATTGGGCATTTTCTTCAGGAGTTCCTGGTAAAATCCCATGACCGAGGTTGAGGATATGACGCTTGTTGCCAGCTTTGCGAACCGTGTCTAACACGCGATCGCGGATAAAGTCTTTAGAGCCAAAGAGCGCACCTGGATCGACATTGCCTTGTACCCCCATGGTTTCTGGTAAGCGAGACCGAGCATCCCTCATATCCACGGTCCAATCTACACTAATGATATCGACTCCCGATTTAGGCATCAAATCAAAAACACCGGCGCTACCACTAATATATAGGATCAGGGGCGTGTTGGGATATTCAGCCTTCACTTGCTCAACCACCCGTTGTTGATAGGGTAGGGCTAAAGCTTCATAGTCAATGGGACTGAGATTACCCGCCCAAGAGTCAAATAATTGTACGACTTGAGCGCCATTTTTAATTTGGTATTTGACATAAGTCGCGATCGAATCAGCCACCTTACCCAACAGTTGGTGTAACATCTCTGGCTCACTAAAAGCCATTTGCTTAATGTTGCTATAGGTTTTTGAGGTTTTGCCTTCAATCATATAAGCGGCTAACGTCCAAGGAGAACCCACAAAGCCCAACACAGCCGCCTTATTCCCCACTTCTGTCCGTAGCTCTCGCAACACTTGACCCACAAAGGGCAATGATTCTTCTGGGTTTAATGAAGTTACTGCTTCTATCTGTTGTAAAGAGCGCATCGGGGGGTCAATGACTGGCCCTTTACTCTCGACAATATCAAAAGGAATTCCCATTCCCGGTAGGGGCGTGAGAATATCGGAAAACAGAATCACCCCATCCGGTTGAAAGGCCCGATAGGGTTGCAGAGAAATTTCTAGGGATAATTCGGGATTTTCGGAGCGTTCCCGAAAGCTCGGATACTTATCTCGCAGGTCGCGGTATACTTTCATGTAACGTCCTGCCTGCCGCATCATCCAAACGGGGGGGCGTGAGAGAACTTCGCCACGGGTAGCGCGTAATAGATAGGGTATCTCAGTTGATTTGGGAGATATCTCAGTTGATTCGGTCATGCTTTAAGGGTTTTTATTCCAAGGGCTGGAGATGAGTGCAAAAATTGAGGATAGGGAAGCCTGTTAACTCGTTTCGTTGCTTCTTTGGGCTAAGAGTTGGGGACAAGCCGGTTAACTTCACCAATCCAGACAACCGGCTATAATGTTCCGGATTGCCTTACCTATCATCTCATAAGATGCGATCGCTTGAATCGTCTCCTGTAGCTCTAAAATAGAATTTTGGCTTTTTTCCCAATACTGATGCTCAACTTGTGGAGATAGTACGAGAGTTTTAATGAATATTACGGAATTTTTACAACAGACTGCGGGGAAATGGTTTTCCCAGCGCACTGCCCATCCGGTCGAATCCAGTCAAACCCAGACCGGCAAATCTACCCTCTATGTCGATTTTCTAGCCAGCGATGACCCCAAAGTAAAGGCACTTAGCGATCGCCATGGCCTAAAAAACGTCTTAGGAGGCACTCTTGTAACCTGGGAAGCCACCATTGATCCCTCTGCCCAATCCTACAAGGGAGAGCGTCTATTGGTTTGGGTGGGCGATAGTGATGTTCAAACCCCCCAGAGGGGCAAATTTTTCTCCTCCCTTGACGGTTCTCCTCCGGGTTCTTTTATTCTAGATGAAGACGAAATTCTAACCTTAAGAATAGAATCCCAAGGGCAAGTTTCCGAAGACCGTATCTGGTTTGCTTCCCCCAACTTTCGCCTCCGAACCAGTCTTACCCAAGTCTCTGGTGAAACTGTTTTTGCCTCTCTATGTACTGAAATTCGATTGGGGAATGGGTAATAATTAAAAATTAAAAATTAATAATTGTTGATTATTAATTTTTAATTTTATAATCCTCATGTACTTCATCTAATGGGCCAATTTATGGGTTCACTCCTAACTGCCATTTACCCAGGAAGCTTCGACCCAATCACCCTAGGACATCTCGATATCATTGAACGGGGTTGTAATCTATTCCACGAGGTGATTGTGGTTGTCATGGTTAACCCCAACAAAAATCCCCTCTTTTCAGTGACTAAGCGGATTAGTCAGATCCAAAAAGCCACCGAACATTTAACCAATATCAAAGTTGACAGTTTTGATGGTCTAACCGTAAACTATGCTAAAATGCAGCAGGCCCAAGTGTTGCTGAGGGGTCTGAGAGTGGTATCAGACTTTGAAAAAGAACTCCAAATGGCCCACACCAACAAAACCCTCCTAGAGGAAATAGAAACGGTGTTTCTGGCAACGTCTACAGAATATGGCTTTCTGAGTAGCAGTCTGGTTAAAGAAATCGCTAAATTTGGCGCTTCCATCAATCACCTAGTTCCCCATCACGTTGCCCTCGATATCTATAAATGCTACAACAAGACCCCTCCCCCATAAACTCAGAACGTGAACCCCACGAACCCCCCCAGGCCGAATCCTCCGCCAATGGAACCAGTGGACTCAATACTAAACCAGAAGTTGATATTCAAGAAGAATTAGAGCGACTCAAAGAAATGATTTTGATGAGTACTCGTATTCCTTGGACACGCTATACGTTTGTGGATGAAGACCAGTTATTAGATCAAATTGAGTTAATTCAGTTCCATTTACCCAAAGTCTTTGAGCAATCAGTGACCTTGGTGAGTAATCGAGATGAAATTATGCTCAAAGCGAAACGGTATTCTCAGGATCTCATTAGTGCCGCAGAACAACAGGCTAGTGAGATTTTAGACGAAATGAGCTTAGTCCAGCAAGCGGAACAGGAAGCTCAAGCGATTTGGCAACAAACGCTACAGGAGTGCCAAAAGACGAAGGAAAATTTAGTTTTGGAATTACAGGAGCTAGAAAAACAGTCCACGCAAGATTTAGAACTCCAGCGTCAGAAACTTCTGGAAGAGTGTGAGATGATTCAAAAAGGAGCTGATGATTATGCAGATCAGGTATTGCAGGATCTTGAAAGTCGTCTAGGCGAGATGTTGCGGGTGGTTCGTAACGGTCGCGAGCAACTTCAGTGAATTCACTTAACTGAGAAGATCGAGTAATCTTATGGCCGAGAAATTTCGTCGCCAATTGCGCCAAGAGGCTGAAATTTGGAAATCTGAAGGGTTGATTTCTGATCAAATTTATACTCAATTATCCGATCGCTATCAGTTCGATCGCCTGGAAGCAGCCGCCAGTAACCGATTTATTGCTGTATTGGTGGGATTAGGAGCAGTATTGTTGGGATTGGGAGCGATCGCATTTGTGGCAGCCAATTGGCAAGGATGGCCGCGATCGCTCAAAATAGGCATATTACTATCGAGTTTAATCCTCACTCATGGTATTGGATTTTACTTATGGCGATTTACCTCCGATCGATGGCAACATCGATTTGGCCAAGGTTTATTGCTCTTGGGCACTCTTCTCCTGGGTGCGAACTTGGGATTGATGTCCCAAATGTTTCACTTAGATGTCCCCATTTATCAACTCTATCTGATTTGGGGATTGGGGGTAACCAGTTTAGCTATTAGCTTGCGAATGACTCTCTTAGGGTTTGTTTCCCTTGTGTTAATGGCTCTTGCCTATGGATCGAGTCTAGATGATTGGTTGTCTATCGGGAGATTACCAGGAATTGCCAGAATTTTGCAACATGCACCCTTAATTACGGGGGTAGTCGGAATTATTTTAGCTCGTTGGTGGAATTCACGGGTCATTTTCGCCTTAATGATGATAGCGTTTATTCCTACCGTATGGATACAGCTTGCGGCGATCGGCGTATGGAGCGTTCCCACCGTAGTTAAACTGACATTAGGGTTAACATTGCCACCCGCATTTTTGTGGAGTTACAACGATCGCGCGATCGCCTTGGGCAACTTCGATTGCCAACTGTTTCAGCCCCTTGCTCGTAGATTAGCTCTATTGCTGATTGCTCTACAGTTATACCTCTTTTCCTTCCATGGATGGTGGAATAGCTGGGGTGGTTGGGGTAATATTGACGACACCCTAGGGGGATGGGAATTAAGTCTCGATATTTTTGCCTTAGTAGGGTTAACGGTATGGCAGTGGTTTCAACTGGCTAAATCTCGGCGATCCGGCGATCTCCGGCGTTTCGATAGTTCTAGCTTTCTAGTCATCAATCTTTTAACCATAACTAGCGCTCTGTTCCTCTGGCACAGTCTAATCTATCCATTACCCATTTTCGCCCCCTTAATCATCAATATCGAGATCTTTCTCTTAGCCGTGAACTTAATTCGTATCGGATTAAAACAAGGAACTCGCTTAAGATTTTGGAGTGGGTTAATATTATTGACCAGTCAAATTATTAGCCGCATGTTAGAATATGAGACAGGATTATTATTAAAATCTATTGTCTTCATTCTCTGCGGCTTAGGTGTCATGGCAGCCGGATTCTGGTTTGAAAAAAAAAATTAAGAATAGTCGATCTTACCGGAGTAGGGTGGGCAGGAAAAGAAATATTCCCTATTCCCTATTCCCTACTCTCTATTCCCTAACTTCTACAAATGATCAAAACTCAAACATTGGCTTGGAAATGTTCTGCTCGCCTGGCAACCCTACTCTTGACGACCAGCTTAGGTCTTCTAGGCTGTACCTCTGTTTCCTCTGAGGTGACTGAAAACTCGACTCGCTCTTCTTCAGTTCCTGAAATCGAATCCTCGAATGGGGGAAAAGCCAACCCTACAGACTTGGCTCCCTCACAAACCTCTGCTACTCACGCACTAGGCCCAGCGAGTATCCTCGCATTAAATGAGCAATGGAAGGCTGAAACTGGTCTGCGCTATGGAGAAGTACGGAGACGATTAATGGCACAGGGATGGATTCCGCATACTATAGAAACGACCGGCCCCGTGCGCCACTACAATCCTGGGGGGTTGTTACAAAAAATGTATGACTTAGGGTATGAGGAAGTTGTTGATTGTGCGGGTACAGGTTTGGCCCCCTGTCGGTTTGAGTTTGTCTATCAAGATCGGGCTTTAGATAATGGTCCAGTGTTGGCTGTCATTGCCACAGTAGCGAGTGGGCCGAATCCCGATCCCTATTTCGCGGGTATGAATCCCGATGCTTACGGTGTTAATACAGAGTATCAAAATCGCTCTTTAGATGCTGCTTTATTTGCAGAAATTCAACAGGATAAACAATTCTGTGGTGCGATAGGTACTTGCCCAGACTTATTTTCACCCTCTGAGTTATATCAAGCTTACTCTGAGTTGTATCAAACTCAATCACAATATGCATTTCAAGATGTGGTGATTCTGGCTCGTGCTTATCTGGAGGGGGGAAATCGAGCAGTTGTTTTTCCTCGTAGACCGGTTTCTCGGGCACAAGCTCTAGAGTATGCTAGGATTCTCGATACTGAAAACACCATTGATTTGAGCGATCGCAATCGGGAACTCTACAACTATGACCGGCCAATTGAAAGTTATGCTGCCCCAGGAGAAGGCCCTCGTAATTTAATTACACTCGTATTAACAGCAGATGGACAAGTTTCTGAAATCAGTTTTGTTAAACCTGGATCGCTTTAAGAGCAGCTCAAGATTTTGGAGCGGATGAGCGAGTTTGAAAAATCACTTAAGAACACTGCATAATCAATAGGTTTATGTCTAACTCTATTCCCCCATCTGTCCTTTCTCAACCTCTACCAACTTCCCTAAAACGCTCTCAGATTCCCTGGTGGCGCTTAATTGTTCCCTTGGCTATTCAGGTAGGCTTAGTCGTAGCCATTCCGGGTCAAGCGTTCTATACTAGAATCACAGGCAAAACCGTAATTTTACAAACCCAACCGGTTGACCCCTACGATTGGTTACGGGGCTATTCCCAAACCTTGAGTTATGATATTTCTCGCTGGGAAACCTTGCAGAATCTTCCTGGATGGGATCAATTGTCGAGTAAGCCAAACCAGTTCAGTCGAGAGTTTTATCTGATTTTGGAACAACCGCAAGGACAACAACAGGGAGAACTGCCACAACCTTGGAGTGCGATCGCCGTTAGTCCTCGTTTACCGCAAAACTTACCCTCTAATCAAATTGCCTTACGGGGACGAGTGAATCAAGGACAATTGGTTTATGGGTTAGAAACCTATTATATGCCAGAAGATCAACGGCAGAAAATTAATGAGGAAATCAACTTATCGCAACAACAAGAACGTCAACCCTTTGTTGTAGAAATTAAAGTTGACGATCGAGGGCGATCGGTTCTGATTCAACTCTGCATTAATGACCAATGTTATCAGTTTTAAAAATCAGGAATCATCCCGATCGATTGCAATAGGCAATTGAGCGATCGCCAAGGGTTGAACTGCTATAACCCAGAACACAACACAAACCGCTATACCAATAAAACGCCCGATTTTCATGAATTCATTGATCGGTGATAGGACATTCAAATTGAGCGTTGGGATTGCCAGTACTGATATAGCCTGTAATAATTCGACCTGCACCACAGTATAGTTGATGATAATATCGACTCAAGGAATCTCCTTCAGAGGATAAAGGGTCTATACCAATGCCATTGCGACCGTTATCTTTTCCAGAGCTATGAATATAGTTCCGATCGCCTAAATATAAAGCGACATGGGTAACTCGTTGTTTAGAAGAGAAAAATAGTAGATCTCCAGGTTCAGCTTCTTCAATAGCAATGGATTGGGTAAAATTATGTTGTTGATAGGCATCTCTGGGTATCCAGATCCCGACCGAGGCGAAAGCAGTTTGCATTAATCCAGAACAATCATAATTAGGGGGAACTGTTCCTCCCCACAGATAGTGATTGGGTTGATCCATGGCGTATTGGGTGTAGGCAATGATGCGATCGATCCTTGTTTCAATTTCAGCACGGGAGACGGGATGCGGTTGATAGGGTGCTAAGGCAAGGTTGATTTTGTCTAAGTCGTTCAAAGATAACCAGCAGGGATAATCGTCTTCAGATAAGAGGATGGGAACGGCATTATTTTGGGGAGATCCAATGAGGTGAAATTGCCGATCGCCAGCCGCCTGAGTTGCTAACTCTTCCGTTTCACAGGAATTGTATAAATCTACAGTGTCACAAAATTGATAAGCTTGGGTCGTGGTCAGTTTTTCAAGAGCGATCATAATAGTTAATTGTTAAGGGTTAATCGAATTGGCAAAACCAGGCAGTTAAAGCGATCGCCAACGCATCAGCCGCATCATCTGGTTTAGGCATCTCTTCTAGAGCTAACTCTAGCATCACCGATTCTTGGACTTCCTCCTTATCAGCCTTGCCATATCCGGTCAGAGTTTGCTTGACTTGGGCAGGCGTATATTCAACCATAGGGATCTGGTGTTGAGCTAAAACCAGGAGTAGCACCCCTCGCGCTTGAGCCACCAGAATCGTATTACCCATACGATAGAAAAACAATTTTTCGATCGCCGCTAGATCCGGTTTCCACTGGGTGACAATCGCTTGCAGGTCATCATAAAGGGTACAGAGGCGATCGCCCACAGCTTGGGAACTCGGAGTGGTAATTACTCCAAAATCCAAGGGATTCAAGCGCTCCTCTTGGGTATCCTCGCATTGCTCGCAGTCCAGAATGCCAAACCCCAAACGGGCTAATCCTGGATCTAACCCTAAAATCCGTTTTTGAATCATAATTGTGACTCTCTCTCCCATCAAGCTTAAATTAGGTATTACTGGATGGATTTACTCTTACCTGTTCTACTGGCCTTCTACGTCGCCTGCAATTTGGGCGCGAATGACGTGGCCAATTCCATGGGAACATCTGTCGGATCGAAGGCCATTACCCTCACCCAAGCCGTCTTGATTGCAGGCATCTTAGAATTTACCGGAGCGGTTTGGTTTGGCTCTCGAGTCTCCGAAACCTTAGCTACCGACTTGATTCATCTAGAAGAATTTGCCCCCGATCCCCAACTTCTTTTTCTGGGGATGGTTTCTGTACTGCTCACCTGCGGACTGTGGTTACAAATTGCTACCAGCTTTGGATTACCTGTGGCTTCTTCCCATGCCATTGTCGGGGCGATCGCCGGGTTTAGTGGGGTGGCAATCGGCCCAGAAGCCATGGATTGGTCTACCCTGGGGCGCATTTCCCTCGTTTGGATCATTACCCCAGTGGTCAGTGGTAGCCTGGCCATGGTCTTTTACCATCGCCTCAAAGCCTGGATTTTAGACCATCCTCAATCCCAACTCAGGCTGCAAGAATGGATTCCCTGGATCTGTACGGGTTTATTCAGTATTTTTGGGGCAATTGTCTTGCCAACCCTATTTGCCAATTGTTCCATTCCCCATCTTCCCAATCATACTGCCATGATTGGCACAGCCGCCTTGGGCACTCTCGGTCTGACAGCCCTCAGTTGGCATCAGTTTAGCTCAGAAAAACCCCTAGAAGGACTCTTTGCCCAATTTCAAGTCATTAGCGCCTGTTTTGTCGCCTTTGCCCATGGCTCCAACGATGTGGGCAATGCGATCGCCCCCTTAGCCGTGATTAGCCAAATTAGACAGGGGGATATGCTGATAGCGGGAAACTTTCAAGTCCCCCTTTGGAGTTTAATCGTTGGAGCGATCGGCATTGTTTTCGGATTAGCCATTTGGGGTAAAAACGTAATTTCTACCGTCGGCGAAAACATTACCCCCCTCAAACCCAGTGGTGGGTTTTGCGCCGAAGTGGCTACGGCTACCACCATTTTACTCGCCTCCCGGTTTGGGTTTCCCGTCTCCACCTCCCATGCTCTCGTGGGTGCTGTCGTTGGCATTGGTATAATACAGCGATCGCCTTCTTCCCCCCTCAAATTCAAGACCCTCAGAGAAATTGGCCTAGTTTGGGCAATCACCCTTCCCCTGACTGCTAGTATAAGTGCTACTATCTTGGCAATAGTTCGCCTGTTTTGGGCATAAACACGGCACAGATCAACTCGCTCTGTGGGTTAAAAGCGCCTGGGTGCAGTGACGGCTATCCTCCTTGCTGGTTCTTCATTAAGATTGTTAAATTCCTAGCAAAAATCCTCCGTTCTCTCCCTTGGATCGCTATGCTTAAAGCAACAAAGGCCTTATTACTTCTGGAAAGGGCTTTCGCCCCCTACCCGTCGTCTTTCAAGTGAACATCAAATGGACAACACGGACTTAGACAACTCTAAGGCAAGAAGCGCCGAAGAGACTTTAAGGAAAGTTAATCAAGACCTGGAAAGGCTACAAGAGGAACTGGCCCATCAATTGAATCAAGATGGCCAGACCCTCGGTGACAAAGGAGCTAGACTTCTCGAGGAAATCAGAACGCTAGAGGGTTTGGCCCATCGGTTGCGATCGCAAATTGAAAAACCACAACCCACAGTACATCCGATATCTACTTCGGCTACTCGGGAAGAACCGGTTAATCAGCCCCCAACCGCACCTCCAAGCCCCAAGCCGAAGCCCAAAGAAGGTCAAGTGGTCACTGGTTTACTCTTAGCCTTCTTATCCGCTTGCGTCCTTTCTTTATTCAACGTCACTCTAAAAATCTTATTAAAACTTTCCCCTGAACCCCGACTGGTCTTAGATATGTTTCCTGTCGATGGGTTGATTACTCCGGGCTTAGGCAATTCTTTGCTGATTCTGTTTTTGCGGATGATTGTGGTGATGTTGGTCTTTCCGATCTTGGCGACATTTCTCTATCCTTCCGTTTGGTCAGACCTAAAGCGCTTCATCAAGTCCAATGATTATGACCACATGCTCAAGGTGGTTGGCAGTGGATTCTTCCTGTTTTTGTCCCAAGTCTGTATTTATATCGCCATTGGTAATATTCCTACAGGAATTGCGATCACGATTTTCTTTATCTATCCGATTGTAACCGTGTTTGCTTCTTGGGCCCTATTTGGCGATCGCCCCAACCTGGCTCGCATTATTGCCATGGCTGTTATCCTCGCTGGGGGAATCATGGCCCTACCTCAAGGCGGTGTCGAAGGCAATACCCAACTCGGTATCTCGGCGGCGATCGGTGCTGGAGTCACCTTTGCGGGTTACGTGCTATTAGTGGGCATGGGAACTAAGAAATTACACCCAATTCCGTTTTCTCTGGTGTCGTTTGCCGCTATTTTTGTCTTTTCCGGAATTTCCCTGATGTTTCCCTTACCCCCTGAGTTGGGTGTAGTCATTGAACCGAATACTCAAACGGGTCTGTTGATTGGGGGAAGCATTTTGGGACTTCTCACCCTCGGAAGTTACTTGCTCAATAACTTTGCTATTCGCTTTGCTGGCCCTGCTTTAGCCTCTATTGTCGGAGCGAGTGGTCCGGCTCTGACGGCTCTATTTAGCTTATTCTTGATTGCTGAGGCCCTCAAAATGCAGCAATGGGTAGGGTTAGGCTTGGTAACTCTAGGCGTGTTGGGCATGAGTTTAGAACGCATGTTAGCCTCCAAAAAAGCCTAAAATAGAAAAATCCAGGAGAATATACGGATGGGAGAAGCGGTGAATTTTGGCTAGCTCACTCCCACCTCTCCTATCTTATGTGCATAATGATAATTATCAATTGGATCGACGAAAGGTGCAGAGGTCTCCATGAGTCTTGAAAATGACCAAAAACAATGTTTAGAAAAGCTGGTTTGGGCGATCGATCAGTTAGAGGTAAAGGTTGAGCCAAGTAAGCTTTCCGATATTGCTGACCTGATTGTGCAAACCATGACGGGGCCTTGGCGGTATTTCCATACGCCAGAGCATATTTTTGAAGTCGGAGGGAGAGACGATGCGATCGAAGTCCTGGCGGCTTTATTTCACGATGTGGTCTATGTACAAGTTGATAAAAGTGTAAATTTTAACTTAAGCTACTATATTAGTCCCTTTATTAGTCAAGTCGGAGAAGATCTCCTGATCCTAGACCGGGATAAATTGCCCAAAGATGGCATGTTTGAAATGGTCTTGGATTTGTTTAATTTCCAGGCTGGACAAAAACTTTCCCCTATGACGGGACAAAATGAATTCCTCAGCGCCCTAGTTGCTGCTAAAGTGTATGAAGATTTTTTGAGTCCGGGTCTAATCCTGCAAATTATCGCTTGTATTGAAGCCACGATTCCCTTTCGCTCTAAAACACCAGAAGGGTTCAGTAGTAGCGAAGTATTATACAAAAGACTAAGGGCAGTTAACGAAAAATACCAAACTGAACTCACGGAAGAAACCATGCTCGAAACCGTGTATAGTTCGGTACGAATGTCAAATCGTGATGTCGGTAGCTTTGCTTATGAAAGTGCGGCTCGCTTCCTAGATGGAACCTGGAATTTATTGCCAGAAACCAACCATCACCTGAAAAACTCCAATTCCTATACGGTGAGCCAATATCGCACAGCATTACAGAAAATGGAAGGTTTCATGAATTTCTTGAAACCGGAGATTATTTTCCATGAGTTTCGCAATGTCCCTGAATCAACAGAGTATCAGCTTTTGATTGAGCGATCGCAACGGAACATGGATGTCGGTCGTCTCTATTTAGGCACCAAACTGCTCTCCATTGCCTTCCTAGAAGCCCTCTCCTTGCAATTTGGTAAAAACATCCCCATCTCCACCATGATGGGCGAAATGCGTACTGAAGGCAGTGTCGGAGTCGTCTTAGAGGAATTACTTCCCCCAGTCACCAATCCCCATCAACCCGGAAATGGACTAGAAAAAGAGGTTCTTACTCTCCTGGAAAAAGGACGCTTACAAGACTCATCCTACGACCTAAAAAATTCCCCTTTGAGTACCTTTATGGTCAAATCTATGGGATTCGATCAGATTCGAGAACTCACCCTTCAGGCTAAAGCTTTTTTCAAAGGAGAACTGAAAGCCTCTGACTTTTTAGCACTATTCCCCTCCGATGTTCTACAAATTGTGATTGAAAAACTTTTAGAGTTGTTTGAAGCACGGAAAAGCGCCCTCAGAGCAGCACTTCCAGAAACAGAAGTTTTACCCGTGGGCTAAAAGGCAAAAAGTTAGCAATGGAGAGCCGTCACTGAGCGCAGTCGAAGTAACCGCTCTCTCTCATTTTTTAACTGTTCTAGGTGACTCATCATGAACTGGGAAGACGTTTGTACCCATAAACAATTACAAGATTTACCCTTCAAAATTGAATTAAATAAATGGGGACAAATCGTTATGAGTCCAGTTAAAATTAAACACTCTTTTTATCAGGGGAGAATCCAAAGTGAATTAGATACCTCTGAATTAGTGCCAAATTTCCCTCAGAACATTCAACGGTGATTATAGTACTTTGCGCTAGAAAATATAGCTTCTCTCCTGAAGCGATCGCCGAAATCTTGAATCTTCCAGTCGAAACAGTTACCGAAATCCTAGAGAATTTGGATCGCAACGATCGATAATGGCGCTTCGCCTCCCACCCAAAGAAACCGGGTTTCTCCTTATCTTGCAGCTCCACCCCTAGATTGTCGCAGAAACCCGGTTTCTAGCTCCCTAGGGTGCGATCGCTATAATAAGAAGGATATTATAATTATACAATTACTTCATCAAACTATGAATCAGGAAACCGTTATTTCTACTCTGAAAGAGCATCCAGAAACCTTGCATAATTTGGGCGTAAAATCTTTAGAACTTTTTGGCTCTGTTGCTCGGAACGAAGCTAGACCCGATAGCGATCTGGATTTTCTGGTAGAATTTGAAGGGAAAATCACGTTTGATGCTTATATAGATTTAAAGTTTTTTCTAGAAGACCTGTTTACAAGAAAAGTCGATTTAGTGATCAAAGAAGACCTCAAGCCTCAAATCTGTGAAGTCGTGATTACTCAAGCCATCCATGTCGCGTAATCTCAGTTTATATCTGACTTAAACGATGAAGAGACAGATTAAATAGATGTCATTGCGACCGCAGGGAAGCAATCGCTACAATTCGCGAGATGATCGAGATTGCTTCGAGTCTTTGTTCTACAGAGGTGTAGGGAGTCATGGGGTTCCTTCCAAATCAATCAAACCTAAGCGATTTCATTCTATCAACTTGCGATCGCCACCCACCCATTCATGTCGGACGCAGTCCGAAAGAAACCTAGTATCTGGGACAATAGACTCATGCCGAAATCTCCATAACTGGATGAAAACTGATACCCTCTTTTACAAAGTCTTCCAAGATTTTCCCCAATTCTTCTTTGAACTCTGTGGACTTCCCTCAACGAGAGCCAACCTCTACACCTTTACCTCCGTAGAAGTGAAACAACTGGCTTTCCGTCTCGATGGACTGTTCCTTCCCAATAGCAATAACCCCGATCTTCCTTTCTATATCACCGAGGTGCAATTTCAGCCAGATGAAGATCTCTATTACCGCTTATTTAGCGAACTGTTCCTCTATCTGAGACAATATAAACCTCCTCACCCTTGGCAAGTTGTCATCATTTATCCCAACCGGAACACGGAGAGGGTAAATCCCCTACACTTCGCTGACCAACTTTTGCTTCCCCAAGTGCGACGCATCTATCTGAATGAACTGCCTCAACAGTCATTAGGGTTAGGTGTGGTTAAACTGATTATGGAGCAGGAAAGCACCGCTCCAGAAAAAGCTAAGACCCTGATTGCACAAGCAAAATCCCAGTTAACCCAACAACAGGTACAACAGAATCTGATTGATTTGATCGAGACTATAATAGTCTATAAGCTACCCACCAAAAGCCGGGAGGAGATTGAAGTGATGTTAGGACTGAGCGAAATTCGACAAACCAAAGTTTACCAAGAAGCCTTAACTGAAGGACGGGAAGAAGGACGAGAAGAAGGACGAGAAGAGACTCGACAAGAGGTAATTTCCCAGATGGCTCGTTATGGCTTATCTGCTGAAGCGATCGCCGAAATCCTGAATCTTCCCCTGGAAACGGTGACCGAAATCCTAGAGAATTTGGATGGCGATGAGAAATAATGGCGATCGCCCTTCAATTAAAAATTAACAATGATTCGGCGCGATCGCCTCTTCGAGTCATTCATTGTTGGCTCACCAAGCTACGGTTTGTAGATTTTCGACTTCTTGAAAATGAGCATCTCGCGTTACCAAGGTTAAATCGTATTGTAAGGCTAATGAGGCAATCCAAATATCATTTTCAGGTAAAGGGCGACCTTTAAGCCTGAGTTGATGTTTAACTTCACCGTATTGACGAGCAGTTTGCGTATTACACTCAAGAATTGTACTCTTGGCAATTAATACTTCAATTCTCTCTAAATTGGCTTCCCATCGGTTCGATTTTCTCGCACCATAACACAATTCGCCAATAACCATACTGGGAATAAAGCAATCTACTACTTCAGCCAAATGCTGTTTAACCATTGGTTCATCAGCAAAGAGCGCAATGATAATATTTGTATCGAGTAAATATCTACCATTCATTGATATCTATCTGGCTACAGTCTTCCTGAATTGCATCTGCTATAAGTTGTAGATCTTCGACTGGAATCAAACCTGCAACACCCAGTAATGTCTGTCCGGGTGTGCCAGAAATTTCTCTATTTGTCAAGCTGTGGGTGAAGTCAAGAACCCGCCATTGTAAGTGTTCTGGCATTTCTTGCACTTGGGCTATGATTTGGTCAAGGATGGACATTGGCGATTTATCCAGTGGTTTTGAGTCACTTCTGCATCAATTATATTGATCGCCGACTCGCTTATGCCCCCCCCACCCAAAGAAACCGGGTTTCTCCCTCATTTCAGGCGCTTCTCCTCATCTCTGGCAGAAACCCGGTTTCTGGCTACGACGCAGACATCTCTTCGTTGTTCATTGTTCATTGTTCATTGTTCATTGGTTAATTGTTCATTCAAACTCCGGCACTCTTCAACCAGGGGTATCCCTAACTGGGTGGCTAACGCCAGGGCTTGCTGACAATGGCTGCGAGCCAGATCGAGATTGCCCAGCTTTTGATAGAGTACGGCAAAGTTTTGATGAACATGGGCTTGATTGTAAACATCGTTAACGCGGGTGGAAAGGGTTAAGGCAGTTTGCAAGGACTCCTCTGCTTCTGAATAGCGTTCGAGTTGGATTAGGAGTTTACCTAAAGTATCGAGTCCTTTCCCTTCACCAGCAATCTCCCCAATATTCTTGACTATAACTAATGCTTGCTGAAGATAATCTATTCCCTCTTCATATTGTTCTAGGTAATAGCAGAGCAAACCCAGATTGTTTAGAACTCTTCTCTCACCAGAGCGATCGCCAATTTCTTGTTTAATTTCCAGAGACTGCTGGTAGAAGGATAGGGCTGCTTCGTAGTCTCCTTGGGAATGGTAAGCACTGCCTAAGTTGCCCAAAGAAGAGGCAATGCCAGAGCGATCGCCGATTTGTTGTTGGATTTCCAGACACTGCTGGTGGAAGGATATGGCGCTTTCGTAGTCTCCTTGGGAATTGTAAGCCAAGCCTAAGTTGTTGAAAGAAGAGGCAATGCCAGAGCGATCGCCGATTTCTCGTTTAATTTTCAGAGACTGCTGGGTATAGGATAGGGCTCTTTCGTAGTCTCCTTGGTAATAGTAAGTACCGCCTAAGTTCATCAAAGAAGTGGCAATGCCAGAGCGATCGCCGATTTGTTGTTGGATTTCCAGAGACTGCTGGTGGAAGGATAGGGCTCTTTCGTAGTCTCCTTGGTAATAGTAAGTACCGCCTAAGTTCATCAAAGAAGTGGCAATGCCAGAGCGATCGCCGATTTGTTGTTGGATTTCCAGAGACTGCTGGTGGAAGGAAATGGCTCTTTCGTACTCTCCTTGGGAATGGTAAGCATTGCCTAAGCTTGTCAAAGAGGCAGTGTAGCGCCAGTCTTGCTCGTTGGATAAATGGGGCACTAATTGCAGATAGAGTTCAATCCGCAGAGCGTTGTAACCCCGTATATCTAGAAACTCACTAACTGACTTCTTATAATCTCCTGGATTATTACGAATTACATCAAATGCCTGCACATACTCTCCCAACTGGCACAGGTGATAAAACAACTCCACATAATCCTGCACATCCTCAACCGTTGCTGTTTTCCAATCTTCGGGCATTTGACACCGACTGTCATACACCTCCACCGCTCGCTCGTGTGCTTCCCTCACATCCCCAGCGCGATACTGCAAATACTCCCAAATAAACGGCTGAAACTGATAACGCCCTTCTGCTTTCACCAAAACCCCGCGCTCGGCAAGCTTGCGTAACTCCTTCTCCTTCACCTCTGCGCCCACCATTGCCGACACCAGAGCGGCATCAAACCCTTGCCGCAATACCGTTAACCGCAATAACCGCTCTTGCCAAACCGACGACAACAAACTAAAACTGCGATCCAACACCACCAGCAACTGCACGGTTTCCCGGCGATGTCTGCCTCGAATGCGCTCATCTGCCAGCAACTGCCGCACATCTACTACCTGCAACTGCTCCAAGTCTGCCAAGGTTGCCTCGTTTCCCCTCTCCTCCTGCAACATCCCGGCTACCAGACGCAACGTCAACGGATGTCCATTCACCTTTTCCGCATAGGCTTCCAACTCCTCAACCGTTCCCCCAATTCCCAGTGCCTGCAATAACTGCGCTCCTTCCCGTTTCGATAACCCCGACAAGGGTAAAATATTCGGCTCCACCCACACCAAGTCTGGCTCCTGTTGCGTCGTCACCAAAATCTCCGTCTGAGCGCAACAGTCTAACCACCCCTGCAAAAACTCCGTATACTCCCCATCTGCCAACACCGACTCAAAGTTATCCAACACCAATAAATAGTTCTGCTTTTGCAACCGGTTAATCAACAGTTCCAATACCTGAGCATCGGGCGTTTTTTCCACAATCTCCCGATCTATCCCCACCAACTCCTGCAAAACCCGCCGCGCCAAACTCGCAAACTTAGGGCGCTCTCCCAACTCTGCCCAATATTTACCGCTAAACGCCTCATGCTCCCGATACACCTTCGCCACCAGAGAGGATTTCCCCATCCCCGCTATCCCCAAAATAATCCCCAACTTCCGATCCTGATCCTGCAACCATCCGTAAACCGTCGCCAACTCTTTCGCTCTCCCCTGCCAATGGGTAGTCCGAGGCACAGTATCCCCCACAGCCCCCACCCCAGTGGATTTCTGCGGTTTCCCTTCCTGCTGTAAAAATCCAATAATGCGCCCTTCGCTCTCCTGTATCTCTTGGGTGAGGGTAATTCCTAAGCGATTTTGCCCCGCTAAAATTTCCCGTTGTCCTGCCAATACCTGCTCAAACTGCCCCCCTAACCATCCCCGCAAGCGGTTGAGAATCTCCTGAGTTCTGTCAATTTCTCCTAAAATGACCTCTATCCCCACACCCAACTGCGCGGATAACTGCCGAAACCGCGCCTGATTTTCTGCCTCACTTCTGGCTAACTCCTGCTGAAGCTCCCCCAATTTTGCCAATGCTTGGTTCACCTCTTCCCGACTCTCCTGGGGAACCTGCACTTCCTGCAACCCCGCATGAATCGCCCCCAACAGGGAAATCACCAACCCCCCAAAGGCTTTCCCCCCCTCGGAACAATCCGCTTTCAACACTTCCCGCAAGGCAAACGCAAACTTATCCCGCAAGTCTATCGCCAACTGCTTGAGAACATTCTCCCCTAACTGCACATGGGCATATACCCGCAATTCCTCCAACAGCTCCAACCAATCCGCTTCCGTCAACACCTGCACCGGCTCACTGCCCAGAGCCTGGCTAAACCAGCCCAGAACCCGATCTCCCTGAATGGGGTCAAATTTATCATTTTCCATCGCCTTCAGCTCCTGGGCGACGGTTTTCCAGTGTTTCACCGCACATTTAGCTAGGGATACCAGCTCTTGCTTCGAGCTTTTATAGGTTCCGGCTTCTACCCTCGCCTGAATCAGCAGTCCAATCGCCAATCCCACCGCTTTGGCTAAATCATGATTGTCCAGTTGCCCCCGACTATCACGCAACCGCACCGTCAGATTTTCCATGTACTGGGGAATCGCATCATTAGCAATCATCCCCCCAACCACAGCAGCAACGGAGAGTCCTAATGGCGCTAATGCCCCCTGACAGAGGTTACCGCCTAACAATAAATAACGCGGTAGAACCCAGTAACCGAGTACGGCGTTGAGTGAGTAAATCCATGCGATCGCCAACAATACCATCGTTGCTCTTTATTCTATTCCCTATTCTACGTCTCGTAGGAGCGAAACATTTTCCCCCCTACGGTTAGCAGTTATGGCTTACATGGTCGCATTTTCTTTATTGCACTCTCGTGCATTAGAAACCGGAACAGGACTTAAATATACCTGTTCAACCAGGGGGGTATATCCCAACCAACACAGAGAACGAGTAGTAAACTGTTGGGGAGAACCACTGACACCAAAGCGGGTGGGCTTAGGTGCGTAGGCATTCCGCAAACCCAGCAAATCTAGCTCTTGACCTGTTGCTTTGACGACATGAACGGCTGGATTAATCACCTGTACCGATTTGGGTAGTAGTTGACGAATCACCGAATCTAAAAGAGGGTAATGGGTGCAACCATAAACCAGAGTATCAATATTTTGTTGTAGCAGAGGTTGCAAATAGGAGCGGGCAACCTCGTAAGTATAGGGGTCATTGATGCGATTTTGTTCAATGAGGGGTACAAACTCTGGGCATCCCACTTGCCATACCTGAACCGTTGGATCGACTTCAATCATAGCTTGACGATAGGCTTGACTGGCCGCAGTTGCAGGAGTGGCAATTACTCCCACTCGTTTACCAACAGCAACAGCCGCTCTAGCGGCTGGTAAAATTAATCCGAGGATGGGAGTTGAGAACTCATCGCTAATGGCTTCTAGTGCTAAAGCATTACTGGTATTGCAAGCCATGACAACCATTTTCACCTGTTGCTGTTCCATCCAGGTGATAATTTCTCGTACAAATTGAATAATCTCTTCCGGCGATCGCGTACCATAGGGCAAGCGTGCCGTATCGCCAAAATAAATAATCGATTCCTGGGGAAGCTGACGATACAGTTCACTCAGAACCGTTAGTCCGCCTACACCGCTATCAAAAACCCCAATTGGTCGATGATTGATGGTCATGATTTCTCTTTACTCCAAATCACTCACTCACACCATGGGGTTTAGCTGCGCCTCCCCCCACTAATAATTTTGCTGAATATGGCGCAAAATGCCATTCGCGATGCCTTGAGCCATCTGGCGACGGAAAACTGGGTTAGCTAACTTCACCGAATCTTCCCGACCGGTGATAAATCCAGTTTCCACCAAGACCGAAGGCATCGATGTTTTCCTCAGCACATAAAATCTAGCACGACGAACTCCGCGATCGCGAATATTTAAAGTTTGCAGGATCGTATTATGGATATCACGAGCTAAACGCTGACCGGTTTGATAGTAAAACGTTTCTAAGCCATTCACTTCTGGACGGCTCAGACTAATCGCATTTGCATGAATGCTCACAAATAATGTCGCATTTGCCCTCTCAGCCGTCGCAACTCTTGGCGCTAAATCAATTTCCCGGTCATCGCGACGGGTCATCACGGTTTGTACGCCATTTTGCTCCAAGATAGCAGCCACTTGATTGGAGATATCCATCACAATCTCTTTTTCCAGGAGTCCATTTCCCACTGCTCCCGGATCGCGGCCACCATGACCGGGGTCAATGGCTACCCGAATGCGAGAATTCCGAGGAGGTCTGGGGTTGGAAGGACGAGGATTAGTTGTTGGAGGAGGTAAAGGTTGGGGACGAGGTGCTGGAGGAGGTAAGGGTTTGGCTGGTGGCGGTACATTAATCGCAATGCCATCTTGAGTCGGTAAAGGTGATGGAGGTTGCGTAGGAGAAGGGCCAACAGAAGCATTAGCCGATACCAATTCCCGATTTGCAGGCCAAGGTTGCTGTGCTTCTTGACCCATCTGACCCCTACTTCCAGAAACCGGAATAATTACTGCTCCAAACTTATTTGTTAACCCTTGCCAATCTGGACTTGCAGGGGTTACATCTAGAGTCACCCGGACAATAGAATCCTGCAATTGGCTCATCTGGATTTGCCTTACCCCTCGACTATTAATTACCAAGGGTCTTTGATGTAAATCGCTTGCTAAGGTCACCCCCTCAAAATCAATAGTAATTTCCTGTTGATTTGAGGTGCGTTTGACCGATTTAACGTTAGGTTTTTCTCCGTTCACCCGTAAATAAAATCCATCACCAGTGACGCGAATCGCTTCGACTACCGATGAGGCGCTGCTCGGGGGAGCGGGTTGAGGAGAAGAGACTGGAGGGGGTGTAATGGGTCGTCTATCTCGTTGAGGATTAGGAATTTGAACGACCCATCGACGAGGGGAAATACCTTGGAATTTAACTTGATTGGGGTCAATGGTATAACCCGGTTTGAGTTCAATGACTAAGCGAGTCGTATTAGAATTGAATTGCCCGGTTCGCACCTGTGCAATCCCAGGGGTATTGACCAATTGTTGACGCAATTGTCTGCCTAACTGAATTCCTGGTAAATCAATCACCAGACGAGTTGGCCCGTAAATGAGTTGCGCTCTCGGTTGGACATTGGTATCGGTAGTAAATTCTAAACGATTGCTTCTGGCATCAAAGCGCCAATTTTGCAAACTGGCTGCATAGACAGGAGATGAAAGCAGCCATAATCCTAAAACACCGGGTAAGAGCCAATGAAGTTTCACGCCATTTCCTCGCTGATGATAGTGATACGCCCTTGCTCATCCGACAATCCCTACATCAGCCTTGGAAGTGAACCCTGATGAGGGCGTGAAACTTTCCGAACTTAGCTCTAGTAGTTTTGCCGGACGTACAGCAAAATTCCATTGGCGATCGCCTGAGCCATTTGACTTCTAAAGGCTGGAGTCCTTAACCGGGGAGCATCCTGTGCCCCAGTCACAAATCCAGTTTCCACTAATACGGAAGGCATCGAAGTTCTACGGAGGACATAAAAGCGAGCGCGTTTTACGCCTCGGTCTCTCATCGGTATGCTCCGGAGGATGGAACCTTGAATCGCTTGGGCTAGGCGAAGGCCTGTGTTGTAGTAGTACGTTTCTACTCCATTGACATCCGGACGGCTCAGACTAATCGCATTGGCATGAATACTAACAAAGAGAGTCGCATTTACCCGTTGGGCGAGATTGACCCGAGGCGCGAGATCGATTTCGACTTCGCGATCGCGGGTTAAAATCACTTGAATCCCATTTTGTTGTAGGATAGCGGCCACTTGGCGAGAGATATCTAAAACCACGTCCGTCTCTCGCAATCCTCCAATCCCCACTGCACCCGGATCGCGGCCGCCGTGACCCGGATCGATCACAATCGTAATCCGAGAATTGGGGGTGCGTCTGGTCGAAGGCAGAGGCCATTGGACACCCGGTGAGGGACGGCTAGGAGCCGGTTGTGGATTAGCCGGTCGCGGGACAGGAATGGGAACAGTAGAAGGGCGAGGATTAGGAGAAGTGGCGATGGGAGGGAGTGTTGAACCACTTGACCCCAAAGATAAAGCAATCACCTGAGAACCCGCTTGATTGATCTGTCCCAAGGTGAACCCAGAACGAGGAGTCATCGAAATCACCACAGTTTGCTCGTCAGCCTGTTGGACATCAAAACGAGAAAAGGGACTATTCCCTCCAACGGGAATCGATGGGACATTTTCCCCTAAGCGAGCGGGAGAGACTCTTAAGGTATAAACCGAAGGGTTGGGCCATTGACCCACAGCATTGACTCTTCCGGTAGCGCGAACCACCAATTGGGAATTGCCTCCAGAAAGTTCGATCGCCTGAATCAATGGTGGTTGAGTTGGATCAAACTGATTAGAATCTGCGGCTGTAATTTGGCGACCCGCAGGCCAAGGTCTGGAACCGGACATATTCGTTCCACTCCCTGCCCTCGGAATGAGAACCATACCTAGGCGATTGGGTAAAGCTTGCCAATCCGCACTTTGGGGATTGACATTGAGGGTAATGCGGGTTCCGGCATTATCTCCCTCCAAGGGGCTGAGAATCAGTTGATTCACCCCTCGACTATTAATATTTAAGCGTCTTGGGTTTAAATTATTGGGTAGTGCAACGCCTTTGAGATCGATTTCAATTTGACGCTGGTCTGAGGAGCGCTCTACCCTGGCAATGTCTGGCTGATTGGTAGTGCGAATAAAAAAACCATCTCCTGTAACTCGAACGGCTTCAATTTGATTGGTGCTGCGGTTCGGGGAGGGCTGTTGAGCAACCGGCCGAGGGTTGGGAGGCGAAGTTAAGGTTGGGGGAGGATTGGGGCGTGTTGGGGTGGTTCCCTCTCGTTGGGGTTGGGGCAATTGTACCGTCCATTGGGAAGCAGAAGACCCCACAAATCTCACTTGACTGGGGTCTAGGGTATACCCTGGAGTCAATTCGATGACGATACGGGTGGTGTTCCGTTCAAATTGCCCGGTTCTAACTTGTTTAATCCCTGGAGTCGATACAAATTGAGAGCGAATTTGATTACCTAAAGTGGTTCCTGGCAAATCAATCACTAAACGGGTGGGATTAAAAATCAGTTGAGCGGTAGGTTGAACCCGCCCATTGGTGGCAAATTCCAGACGATTGTTTCTGGCATCAAACCGCCAATATTGTAAGCTGGCTGCTTGGACTGGAGCTGACCATAGCCAGAGTCCTAAAAGGCTAGGAAATAACCAACGCAGTTTCACAGATGGGCCTTTAGAGTGACTAAATTTCATGACGGTTGATGACGGTTGATTGGGAGGAGTGTGTAAGTAACAGTCCGGTCACGAGTATATTACAAGTGCTGACTGATTCAACAAAAGGGATGGGGGGCAATCCTGGATGAGATCGCGATCGCGATCTAACCAGATGACTGCACCCCCATAATCTTTTATTCAATGCTGATTTTAATGCCAATCGGTGGCGATCGCTTCACTGGGTCGTTTCAGATTCGGCGATCGCTGCGGGTTCTTTGCTTGCTTCCTCACTTGATGCTTCAGAGGTCTCTGATTGTTGAAAAGCAACTCTCAATAAGGGTGGTGCCACAAAAGTAGTCAGGATGACCATCACGATAATAGCTGCATCCAAGGATTCGGGTAGAACACCACTGGCCGATCCAACTCCAGCAAAGACTAATCCCACTTCTCCCCGTGGAATCATACCTACACCAACGGCGATCCGATTTACGGGTTCGCCACCGAATAGGGTAAAGCCACTGACAACTTTACCAACGATCGCCACAACCACTAGAAAACTGGCAATAATCAGGCCTTCCCGGTTACTGGGAACCGCAGGGTTGAGAACAGACAAATCGGTTTCGGCTCCAACAGTGACAAAGAAAATAGGAACGAGCATAAATCCAATCGGTTCGACTAATTCTTCGAGTTCTCGATGTTTTTCCGTTTCTCCCAGAATTAAACCAGCCGTAAAGGCTCCTAAAATGGCTTCGAGTTGAATGACTGCACCGATATAGGCAAAAATAAAGGCGATAATTAATCCACCGATTAATAGAGTCCCTGGGGTAGTGAGTTTATTCAGTAAACCCATAAAGTAGGGCATGACAAGGCGACCCAAGATAATCGAACCAATCAGGAATGCGGCAGCACTGAGCACCAGATAAATAATGCTGGAAACTTCCACTTCTCCTTTTTCAGCTAAAGAAGCGACAATCGCTAGAATAATAATGCCGAGGATATCATCTAATACGGCTGCACCAATGATGATTTGCCCTTCTTTGTCATTCAGATGTTTGATTTCTGCCAATACTTTAGCTGTAATTCCAATACTGGTGGCGGTTAAGGCTGCACCAGCAAAGATGGCAGGAATACTCGGCACATGGAAAAGATAAATCAGTCCCAATGTACCGGCTAAAAACGGGACAACGACTCCCGTGATCGCAACTAATGCCGATTGGACTCCGGCATCAATAAGTTGTTTTAAGTCAGATTCTAAACCGATTTGAAACAGGAGAAAAATAACCCCTAATTCTGATAAAACGGAGATAACCTCACTTTGAGCCAGAAAAACGCCGTTGGCTCCTTCCGGGGTCAAACCGGCTGTTTGTTCGAGCAAAGTAATAATTAGAGATCCCTCCGCACCTGCCCCGCCTTCTGGAAATACCAGCAATTTGAGGACAGAAACCCCAATAACGACCCCTCCCAAGAGTTCTCCAAGGACGGGAGGCAAGTCCAGGCGGGCGCATAATTCACTACCAATTTTACTGGCTAGATAAATAGTAACAAGGCTCAGAAGGACTCCAGCTAAGACGAGGGTAGCGCTGGGGGGCTCGTGGCTTTCAGTTGCTGTCGCTAACAGAGGGGTGAGACTGGTTGGGGTGTGAGAAAACACCCAAGGGAATATTTCAACCATTATATTATTTAACTGATCGATGTCTACTGTACAGGTTCTTTACAAATGTAAAGCAAATCTGAAGAAAAGCGAAAGTAAGAGTTTCACATGATTGTGATTAGAATACGCGATGACTTAAACTGGGCATTTGTTGACGCACCTGTTGTAAACGGTTAGGATTGATTTCGGCGATCGCCACTCCGGGTTCTTCTCCAGCATCGGCGAGAATAATCCCCCAAGGGTCGATAATCATGGCGTGACCGTGAGTTTTACGGCGAGCATAATGGCAGCCAGTTTGGGCCGGTGCGATACAATAACAGGTGTTTTCAATCGCTCTGGCTTGCAATAAAACCTGCCAATGATCTTTTCCGGTATAAGCGGTAAAAGCAGCCGGAATAAACAAAACCTCAGCGCCTTGCTCAGACAAAGAGCGATACAATTCTGGAAAGCGCACATCATAACAGACGGATAATCCTAAGTAACCGAACTCCTCAGACTTGTAGATCGGAGACACTTCAGTTCCTGCTTCCACCGTTAAAGATTCTTGGTAGGTATTCCCATCAGGGACATTAACATCAAACAAGTGGACTTTATAGTACCGGGCTACTTCTTCTCCATTAGCATTAATCAGCAGAGCCGTATTATGAACTTTATCGCTGCTCACCGGGATCGGAAATCCGCCCCCTAGGAGAGTCACTTGGAAGCGTTGGGCCATCGTTTTGAGAAATTTCTCAGTTTGCCTGGCAATAGAGTCCGCTTGGGCAATTTTTTCTGCTTCTATGCCCAAGAAGGGGAAGTTTTCTGGTAGGGCGATCAGTTCTGCCCCTTGACGTTTGGCTAAATCAATGAGGTCTTCCGCTTCAGCAAGGTTTTTCTCCAGATCGGGGACACTGGTCATCTGGATAGCGGCTGCTCGATAGGGTTTCATGGTCTGAACTGGATGTGAGGAATAAACTATCTAGGATACCTGTTAGATGGACATTAGGGGAATAGGGAAAAGGCAATAGACAATGAGGAGAGACTCCAAACACTCCAGATATGGAGATATAGACATCGTAGAGAGAATAAGTTACTTCCAACTCCCAACTCCTAACTCCAGACTGCTGAATTCTTACGGAACAGCAAACAGCTAAGTTGTAGTTACTCGTGCTATTAAGATGCAAGTGCCGATATTGCTTAAGTATTATGACGGATAAATTTAAGATGAATTCAGACTGGCCCCCTCCAGGTTACCCCCTAGACATAGAACTGATTGAAGCTCTATTGTCGAATCAGGAACGAGTTTACCCGTGGAATTACTCGATTTTAGAGGGCGAGGCTTATTTCTCGGAAATCGAGCATTTGATGGAAACGCACACTTCAGAGATGGTGGCTGATTTGGATGAAGGCTGTCGCAAATTTTATCAAAATTTGGATAAAGCATGGGATTCCTTCCAACCCGTAGCCGCTAATTGTTTAAACTCTCAATTGCAAGGGAAATTTAGCCCAATAGTTCCCCAGTCTGTACTGGAAATGATTGCGGCTAAGGCAGAGGAATTAACTACGTCTTCAGCATCCATGGCCGATCAGTTAATTCACTGTGTCCAAGATAGCTTGTCCCAGTGGGATATTGAAGATCTATTGGTCTTAGCTCGTCCCTTTGCCTATGCTATGCGGGGAGGAGAAGAAAAAACGGCTTTAGACCAGGTGGTGCAAAAAGCAAGTACCCTAGATTGGGAATCCTGTTCAGAGTTGGACAGAGCAAGATTAACTTTAGCTGTGGCTCGTTATGCGATCGCCTATCGAGATCGACCGATAGATCCAGTTTAGGTTAGGGGATCTATCCTTTAATTCGGGTAGCAAAATTTTGCGATCGCGTGGGAGAAAGGGCACGAGCTTTCAAAATAGCGGCAGCTAAAAAAGCGTAAGATAATACACCAATGGCGGCTAAACAGATCAACCCTGCGAATAGAGACACTTGGGAGGCGACAAAAGTTCCCGTTGTATTCCAAAGTCCATGTAATAAGGCAGCACTCCCATAGCCAATAGCTAGGATCTGCCATCGTTGCTTGGGTTTCAGGATACTCAGACCGATAAAGTAGCCTAAATAGCCGCTATAGGCCAAATGTCCAGACACCGATCCCAGAATTCGAGGAATTAATAATTGTAGTCCAGCGAGTTGTCCCATATCGCCTCCAGAAATGGCGGCAATACTTTGAATTTGGGAGGGAACATACAAGCCTAGGGTTTCAATTAAGGTGAAACCAACGGCAGAAGCAGTACCAATTAAGATGCCATCAAGAGGTTCTCGTACTCCCCAGGTTTGGTGAGTAGAGACAAAGCGGAATTTACCCCAAAAGAGAACTAGGAAGATGGGAAGAGCTTTGATCAACTCTTCTAACAGCCCTGTCCCTAGGGTTTGACGGGCTAATGTTGGTAAAAATTGGTCTCCAGTTGCCCATCCTGCCAGGCCTTGGTAGAAGAAGGGAGCAAGGAGTTGCACTAGAGGAATGGCGAGTAGGAGTGTCCAGAGGGCCGATCCGAGGAGCAGCCACCAGGGTTTATGTTTACCGCAGAGTTGATAAATATAGGTATAGGCGATCGCCGCTAAATAGGCTCCTAAAACCAGATTAAACAGTTCTGGAATTCTGAGGAAAAAGAGTAACACCGCCACTAGAGCGGTTAAACTGGCAGGGATGAGATAAGCTTTACGGGCTAATTCTTGTCCGGTGGAGAAGATGGGAAACAGTTGGGTGAGGGTAACTGACTGGGTAGCAGCAGGTTGAGAAACGCTAGAGTTAGAGACTAAGGTAGGAGTTGGAGTAATGTTTCTAGAGCGCAATTCAACTTCAAATACTGGCCCCTTAAGACCAAGCATAATGCGATCGCCATTCTTTAAGCAGTGGCATCCTCTTAATAGACTTTGGTTAACATAGGTTCCGTTGGCACTGCCCAGATCGCAAACTTCCCAATGGTTGTCTATTTGAGAATACCGAATCACCGCATGTTTGCGGGAGACAATTGTATATTGATGGGCATCCAAAGCAATTTGGCAACTGGGATCGCGCCCAACGATCATCTCTTCAGTTTCCCATAGGGGATATGGGGGATTAGACTGGGTTCTTCCTAATCCCCGAATCAGTTTTAAGAATCCTTGAGGCTCAGTCCCACTCATACAGCGCTACGCGCTAGGCAATAGGCAACAGGGAGTAGGAGCAAAGAATTTTTCGCCCCTACTTGTACTCAATAACAGAACAAACGGCTGTAAATTTAGCATCAGTTTACCGAAATAGAACAGTTACTGGTTGTTGTTTGCATCCTGAACAGCCGCAAAAAAAGACCAGCCGGTGACTGGGATACTGATAGCTAAGATAATACTCGTCGTGGAAACTCCCAGATCGGGTGTGCCGGAAGAGAGTTCAAAGATACAGCCAGTGGCGGCGATCGCCGCAATACAGCACAGGGCTAAGAGTAAGCCACTTTTGGGAGTTAAAGCCATGGGTTATTTCTATGAGTAAGGTTTAACGTCTTGACTGGAAAAACCAAATTTTTGCAGTTCGTCATTGAGAGCGATCGCATTTTCGATGCGGTCTACAAACATCACTCCCTGGAGATGATCGAGTTCGTGCTGAATAGCACGGGAGAGAAGTCCGTCAGCTTGGAGGGTTTTGGGGCGGCCATATTCGTCTTTATAGCTGACCTGAATTGCATCCGGTCGCTGGAGATCCATGTAAACCCCTGGAACACTCAGACATCCTTCTTGATAGGTACAGAGTTCGCGACCGTAGGATTTAATGGTGGGATTGATTAAGATTAAGGGAATATTGGCTGCCTCTTCCGGATCGCAGTCGATCACCACCAGTTGTTTGGCGATCGCTACTTGGGGAGCTGCCAAACCGATTCCATCCGAACTATACATGGTTTGTAACATTTCTTTAGCCAGTTGGCGAATGCTCTCATCCACTTTCGAGATCCGCTTGGCATTCGTCCGCAGGACGCGATCGCCTAGGGTATGGATATTCAGTGGGGGGCGATCGAGTTTTTTCTTTTCTACCAGAACACTAGAACTCATAAGGTCTGTATCTTAAACAAGCTAAAGGTCGTGAATCATCTGATCTATTGTAACCAACTCCGGTATTGACTTAGATTAGGGGCGATCGCTTGATGACAAGGGAAAGGTTTGCTTAAATTCTTCAATTAGGTCATCCATTTCTTCCAAGGCTTGATTGACATCTAACCGGAGACTACCTAGATTCGGTTGTTCGAGTAACTGTACGAGGGCTTCTCGCTTGCTCTCTAGGATAGTGACTTTTTCTTGAATAGTGGATAGATCCATTGTTTCTTTAATTCAGATAGGGCTTCTCTATAGCTTAACAAAACTTGATACTTTCTCCTCACTCTACTACAGATCGACCGGCTATTACCCAGAAGCGCTATATACTAGAAATCAGTGACATTGTGGGAGTAAATCTGGGCAGATGGTCAAATTTCAGATCCAGCCAGAGAGTGAAATTCCGGCTTCTAATCAGTTATTTAATCAATTACGATTTGCGATCGCCTCGGGTCAATACCCTCCTGGCTCTCAATTGCCGAGTACCCGTGCCTTAGCCATGCAAACGGGTTTGCATCGAAATACCATTAGCAAGGTCTATCGCCAACTGGAAGAAACCGGATTAGTGGAGGCTCAAGCGGGTTCGGGAATTTATGTCCGCCAGCAAGGGAAAGGACTGTTTACAAAGTATAAATCTGAACTGATCCAAACCTATCCCCAAGCTCAATCCATTGTCCAAAATAGCGTCAATCAATTAATTCAAGAAGGCTGCTCTCTCCACGAAGCACGAGAATTATTTTTAGCAGAAGTTGATTGGCGTTTGCGTTGTAGTGCGCGGGTTTTAGTCACGGCTCCCACCAATGATATTGGCGTGGGGCAATTGATGATGGAAGAATTACAAGCAGCTCTGCATATTCCTGTACAGTTAGTTCCTTTAGAAGAATTAGACGATCTCTTGAATCATACGCGATCGGCGACCGTCGTCACCAGTCGCTATTTTTTTGGCGATGCAGAAAACATTGCTGCACCCAAATCAGCGCGGGTGGTTCCTGTAGAAATCTATGATTATGCCCCCGAAGTTGAATTAGTGAAAGGACTACCTAAAGGCACATATTTTGGAGTAGTCAGTCTCTCCCATGGAATTTTACGCGCTGTTGAAGTGATTATTCATAGTTTGCGTGGTGAGGAGGTGTTGGTTATGACTGCTCATCGGGACGATCGCTATAAACTGAATGCTATGGTCAGAACGGTTCAGTATGTGGTCAGTGACGTTGCCAGTTATGACGCAGTTAAAGCGGCTCTCCAAGAAGCTAGAGAAGATATTATTCGACCCCCTCGATTAATTCAGACTGAGAGTTATATCGATCAGTCCTCGATTAATCGCCTGAAGCGAGAACTGGGATTAGACTAATCCGTGAGCTAAAGGCTGGGCTAATAAATTGGCGATCGCTTGTGCGGGCATCGGTTTAGAGTAGAAGTAACCTTGACCATATTCACACCCGAATTGTTGTAGGAGTTTATGCTGTTCAATCTTTTCAATACCTTCAGCAACAATATCCATCCCTAAATTATGACCTAAATCAATCACTGCTTTAATAATTTCTCGATAGTGAGATGAAGCTTTGGAATCTAGATTATTGAGAAAACTGCGGTCAATTTTCAGGGTATGAACGGGGAAACGATATAGATAGCTTAAGGAAGAATAACCCGTGCCAAAATCATCAATACAGAGGCGAATCTGACGGGCTTTCAGTTGTTGAAAGATTAGATTAGCTACCTTAGAATTATCAATAATAGCGCTTTCCGTAATTTCTAGTTTGAGAAATTTCCCCTCAATCTGGGTTGCCTCTAGAATGAGATCGATTTGTTCGATTAGATCTGGTTGGGCAAACTGTTTGACAGACAGATTCACATTCATCGTCAGTGGAGAGCGATCGGGGAATTGGATATTCCAAAGGTGCAATTGCTGACAGGCCTGTTCCAGAACCCAAGTTCCAATCGGTAAAATCAACCCCGTTTCTTCAGCCACAGGAACAAATTCAGCGGGAGAAACAAACCCCCATTCGGGATGATACCAGCGTAGAAGCGATTCAAAACCGGTGAGTTGGCCGGTCTTTAATTCAACAATGGGTTGATAGTAAACCTGCAATTGTTGGCGATCGATGGCTCCTCGGAGATCTGTTTCTAATTTTAGACGATTAACCGCTTGGGTATGGAGGAGGGTATTATACACGGCGTAACGTCCTTTACCAGCCGTTTTAGCTTGGTACATGGCTAAATCTGCATCTCGGAGGATATCATCGGCTTGGTCATATCTGATAGTGCTTAGGGTAATTCCGATGCTACTATTGGCAAAGACTTCATGACCATTGAGGTGGAATGGATTGGAGAGTTTACTTAATATTCGTTGAGCCACTTTGGTGGCATCTTGGAGAGTGTGAATCTTATCTAGGAAAATAGTAAATTCATCCCCTCCCAATCGCGCCAGGAGATCGCTTGGACGGAGGCAGTTTTCTAGACGACGGGCGATCGCCATTAACAATAAGTCTCCTATCAAATGACCCAGACTATCATTGACCTTCTTAAAGCCATCTAAATCGAGAAATAGGACGGCAAACTGATAATTGGAGTCTCTTTGGGTCTTTTCAATGGCCTGTTGCAGATATTCAGCAAACAAAGCGCGATTGGGAAGATTGGTAAGATGATCGTAAAAGGCATGATGTTCGAGTTGCTCTTCTGCTTGTTTGCGATCGCTGATATCAGTTTGAATCCCAATAAAGTGGGTCAGATGGCCTTGGGTATTAAAAACCGGCGAAATTCGCAGTTCATTCCAAAATAGTTGACCATCTTTACGCACATTTTGCACAATGGCATGGCATTCTGTTCCTTGTTCAATAGCTTGACGAATTTCATCAAGGGCATTTTGATCCCGGTAAATCCCTTGCAGAAAACGGCAGTTCCGACCCAGCACATCTTCTCGCTTATATCCCGTAATCTCTTCAAAGGCTGGATTGACATAAACAATCGGATTATCCGGTTGAGTGGAATCAGTAATAATAATGCCATTATTGCTAGAGGCGATCGCCCGCTCCATCAAATTTAATTGATCTTGGGCTTGTAGGCGAGTCATCACATTCGTCAGCACATTGGCGATCGTTTGTAAAAACGACACATCCTCCTGGGTAAAGGGGCGATACTCCCTCGCATACACACTTAACACCCCAAACGGCCCCTCGGAACCTGGAATCCCCGAAATAATCGTACTCATCCCAGAAACCACCCGATGATTATGCAACAGAGGAGAACCACTAAACCGAGTTTCTACCGGTAAATCCTCCACAATAATGGATTTTCCCTGAGATAAAGTATACCCCGCATGACAATTTGGCCGAGCGCTTAACATCGCTTGACCCACCAATTCAGCTTGCCACCCTACCCCTGATCGGAGCAATAGCGTCTGATAATTCGGCAACAATTCCAAGATTGCACTATAGTCTACCGACAGGGTTTCACTGACCAACTCCACTGCCGTTTGCATTACAGCATCAAGATCGCGATCCTCTAGAGCTTTCTGGCTCAATTCTGAAACCGCAGCTTGCTGTTGTAAACGAGAGTGTAATTCAATCTCCACCTGCTTATGATCGGTCATATCCCGACCCACCATATAAATTAACTCCTCATCTGGATCGGGAACCGCAGTCCAAGCAATCCATCGATAGGAGCCATCTTGACAGCAATATCGATTTTCTAAATCAAGGCGAGGTTGTCCTGAGATTAATCGCTCTAATGCCAGGCGAGTAAGCTTTTTGTCGTCTGGGTGGATGAACTGCAAGAAATTCTGTTGAGATAATTCTTCTGGGCTATATCCTAATATCCTTTCCCATGTTGGATTGATTTTTTGTAGATTCCCCTGAAAGTCAATCAGACAGAGGAGTTCTAGGGACAGGTCAAAAAAACGTTCCTGATGATTTGGCTCAGTTGTCATCTGACTTTTGTGCCAATGCAAAGGGTCTGTTTGTAGGATGGATTTCTGAAATTGTTGAAGATGTTGCTGCACTGCGACAACCCCTATGGCACTTTTGAATTAATCATCAACTTTTTCACTTATAATTCTCCTGTTTATTTTAAAAATATTAAATGATACATTAATTCTAGCATTTTTCAGATAGACTTGAGGGAGGTTTGGAGTTGACCTAACATTATGTATAGACTAAAAGCTATCTTCCAGAAAAAACAAATAGATATTTACAATGGCATTGATTAGGAGATAATGTAGCTAGGGATCAATAGGATCGAGTCTAAATAATGATTAATATTTTTGATTTTCCATAAATAGATTTTTAGATATTTTCTTGATAATTGTGTAAATAAAGCGATCAGTTATAGGGTTTTAGTTTGTTGTCGAAGCAAAAATAACAATGAACAACAAAAAAATTATACAAGAATTACGGTTATTACTTTTAAATAAATTTTCACTAATATATCCATGATGGGATTTACTCTAAACTCCGATCAAAGAATCATAAATTATTTTTAAAATAACTTTTTGTTAATATCTATTTTACCTTTTCTTAACCAAAAGAGCGCCATAAAGGGTTAACCTTCAATCAACATCTTCTCGTACACTGAAGATTGCCCTAATCTCAAACTTGATTGATCTTATGTTTTCCTTCTCTAACTGCAAGCGTAAAAGCATTTCCCTATTAATTGCAGCCCTGAGCGCTGTAGCCTTAGCCTCCTGTGCTGGTGGAGATGATACATCTCAAGTGGACAGCACTACAGGTGGAGGTGAAACGAAATCCACCAGCAAGTTGGCCCTAGCAGGTAACACCAGTTTAACGGGGGCTGGAGCTTCTTTTCCCGCCCCCCTTTACCAACGCTGGTTCCTAGACTTTAGTAATGCAACCCCCAACCTCCAGATTGACTATCAGTCAGTCGGTAGTGGAGCTGGGGTAGAACGATTTATGCAAAACTTGGTTAACTTTGGAGCCAGTGATGTAGCGATGAAAGATGAAGAAATCTCCGAAGTTGACAAAGGAGTTTTGATGCTCCCCATGACGGCTGGAAGTGTCGTGATGGCTTATAACCTTCCAGGTGTCGATGAACTGAACTTAACCCAAGAGGCTTTGATTGATATCCTCTTAGGAAATATCACCAAATGGAATGACCCCAAAATTGCCTCAGCCAATTCCGGTGTCACCCTTCCAGATACAAATATCACTGTAGTTTATCGGTCTGACGGTAGCGGAACCACAGGGGTGTTCACTAAAAATCTGAGCGCTATGAGCGAAGAGTGGAAAACCCAAGTCGGTGAAGGAAAAACAGTAGAATGGCCGGTTGGTATTGGTGGAGCCAAAAATGATGGGGTAGCTGCCCAAGTCAGGCAAACAGAAGGAGCTATTGGTTATCTAGAGCTAGGATTTGCCAAAAGCGCGGGATTGAATATGGCATCCCTAGAGAATAAATCGGGTAATTTTATCTATCCCACTGATGAAGCTGCATCTCAATCCCTGGCAGCGGTTCAATTACCGGAAAACTTACGCGCGTTTGTCACTAACCCAGAAGGGGAAGAGTCTTATCCGATTGTTACCTATACTTGGTTGCTGGCTTACAAGGAATATGATGATCCAGAAATTGCCAAGTCTGTCGAAGCGATGATTGAATATGGTCTGAACGAGGGACAAACGATTAGTGCCGATTTGGGCTATATTCCCTTACCGGATAATGTGCGGGAAAAAGTGGCCATGGTTGCTGATTCCATTAGCCCAGATTATGAGATTGAAGTGAAATAGAGTCTCAATTGCCTCGTGCGATTAGGAGTAAGGAACGCCCTTACTCCTAACCCTTGATTCCACGCCTAATGTTATTAATGTTATTTTATGGTTTCTGTAGCAAAAGCTGAATCTGGGCGATCGCGCTCTAATGCAGAAAAAAACTTAGACCGAGGTTTTATTGGTCTTACCTTTATTTTTGCCTTATCCATCGCCGCTATCCTAATTATCATCACCCTCACCGTAGGTTTGGGTGCCCTAGATGCTCTGCAACAATTTGGTATTCCCTTTCTCTTCCAAAGTGCCTGGAACCCGGTTCAAGATGAATATGGGATTTGGCCAATGATCTATGGAACGATGATGAGTGCAGCCATTGCTCTGATGATTGCTGTCCCTCTTGGTCTGGGAACGGCGGTTTTCCTGAGTGAAGACTTTATTCCAGTCAATATCCGTACTATTTTGGTTTTTCTGGTCGAACTGTTGGCAGCTATTCCCAGTGTGGTATATGGATTATGGGGGATTTTCGTCTTAATTCCTCTGATCAAACCTATGGGTGACTTTATGCATAACAGCTTTGGGTGGTTTCCCCTGTTTAGCACCCCTCTGGCTGGCCCAGGCATGTTACCGGCTGGATTAGTCCTATCTATTATGATTCTACCGATTATTACGGCGATCGCCCGTGATTCCCTAGCCAGCCTGCCTCCAGACCTGCGACAAGCCTCCCTAGGACTCGGTGCAACCCGGTGGGTCACGATTTTTCGCGTCCTCCTGCCAGCCGCCTTCTCCGGTATCGTTGGCGGAATTATGTTAGCTCTCGGTCGAGCCATGGGAGAAACCATGGCAGCGACCATGCTCATCGGCAACTCTAATAAAATGAGCCTCTCGATTTTAGCTCCAGGTAATACCATTGCCTCATTAATGGCTAACCAATTTCCTGAAGCCTCTGGACTACAGGTTTCTGCCCTCATGTATGCCGGTTTGATTCTGATGATTCTGACCTTAGTTGTCAATGTGCTAGCTGAATGGATTGTCAATCAAGTCAAAGCCAAATATGACTAGGTTAATAAGGAATCGCTAAATTTCCCCCTATTCTTTATTCCCTGACTTTATGAACCCTTCTACAGAATCGAAGTCCCTAGCCAGTAGCCTAATTCAAGATAATAGCCGTCCCAGAGCCATATTTGATAGGGTGATGACGACCATTTCTGGGATTTGTATTGGACTAACAATATTGCCCCTATTTGCGGTCTTGATTTATGTGATTATTAAAGGAGGATCGCGCCTCAGTCTAGCTCTATTCACCCAATTGCCACCAGCAGCCGGACAAACTGGAGGAGGAATTGCTAACGCTATCCTAGGAACGTTTATTACCGTCGGCATTGCCAGCGTAATTGCTGTACCCATTGGTGTACTGGCAGCCGTTTATCTCTCTGAATTTAGTTCGAGTAGCCAACCCGCCCGTAAAGTGGCTCGTGGAATTCGGTTTGCCACGAATGTCCTGAGTGGTGTGCCCTCTATTATTGCTGGGGTCTTTGCTTATAGTTTGGTTGTTTTAACCACAGGAACCTTTTCTGCCTTAGCAGGAGGCGTAGCCCTAGCGGTGTTAATGCTCCCTACCATTATTCGGACTACCGACGAAGCACTACAAATTGTACCTCAAGATATTCGTTGGGCATCCGTTGGTGTAGGAGCATCCAATTATCAAACCGTCCTTAAAGTAGTTTTACCCGCCGCCCTGCCTGCCATTTTGACTGGAGTAACCCTAGCAGTTGCCCGTGCTTCAGGAGAAACAGCACCCCTCCTGTTTACGGCACTCAATTCTAATTTTTGGCCCAGAGGTTTGATGGCTCCTACGCCATCCTTAGCGGTACTGGTTTACAACTTTGCAAGTAGTTTTGATCTGAAACTGCAAGAACTAGCTTGGGCAGCGTCTTTAGTCTTAGTTATGTTGGTGTTAATCAGTAGTATTGTTGCTCGATTAGCCACCCGTCAAAGTCAGTTTTAATGGTTTATAAGTTTATTCAAGAATTGAGGAAAGACCATGACAAATGCAGATTCGACGAATGCGGATTCAACTACAGTGAACAAAACTGAAACCGTCCTAAGAACTGACAATGTAAGTATTTTTTACGGTGATTTTAAGGCGGTTCGGGATGTGTCTATGGATATCCCCAAAAATCGTGTAACTGCTTTTATTGGTCCATCAGGATGCGGTAAAAGTACAATTTTAAGGTGTTTTAATCGTCTCAATGACTTAATTCCCATCTTTAAGTTAGAAGGAAAAATTTTCTACCACGATCAAAGTTTATACGAAAATAACATTGATGCAGTAGAAGTTCGCCGACGGATTGGCATGGTGTTTCAAAAACCAAACCCTTTCCCCAAATCCATTTATGATAATATCGCCTATGGTGTGCGGATTAATGGGTTAGGTAAATCTAAGTCAGAGATTGACGAAATTGTGGAGCGATCGCTCCGTCAAGCGGCCCTGTGGGATGAAGTCAAAGATAAAATGCACCAAAGTGGGTTTGCCCTGTCTGGAGGGCAACAACAACGCCTGTGTATTGCTCGCACAGTTGCCATTAATCCGGATGTGGTGTTGATGGATGAACCCTGTGCATCCCTCGACCCCATTTCTACCCTGAAAGTAGAAGAACTGATCCATGAACTCAAAGAAAATTACACCATCGTAATTGTGACTCACAATATGCAACAGGCTTCGCGAGTGTCTGATATGACTGCCTTCTTCAACGCTAAAGCGATTGAAGGGGGTAAGCGGTTTGGGTATTTAGTCGAATATGACAATACAGAAGATATTTTCCAAAATCCCCAAGAAGAAGCCACTCAGCAGTATGTCAGTGGACGTTTTGGATAAAGTTAATCACGACCCAACGATCGCCAACGTCACCATTCACGATAGGATCGACTGACGAGTAAATCTCAATGATGCAGTTTTTGACGATCCTTATGAAGCGATTTTTTGTACGATTGCTACCCTTGATTTTAGTGGCGATCATGGGTTTGGTTGGGTGTTCCAACACCCCTTCTGTAATTACAGGCAACTATTCTCAAGATACGTTGAATATGGTTGATAGCCTACGCACAGCCATTGAACTTCCTGAAGATGCTCCCAATAAGGCTGAGGCTCAAGCAGAGGCAAGGGAGTTAATTAATCAATATGCGTCTCGATATCGTCGAGATAGATCTGTGGCTACTTTAACTTCATTTACCACAATCCGCACAGCACTAAACAGTTTGGCAGGACATTATAGTTCCTATCCTAATCGTCCGGTTCCAGAAAAGTTAAAACAACGGATTAACCAGGAATTGCGCCAAGTCGAAGCAGCGCTTAAACGGGGAGCCTAATTGCCCAGTCTCAAGGCTAATCGCTAATAAGTAATGGGTAAACCGTTTTTCCCTAGAGAAACCCAGTTTTACTCATTACTCACTACTCTATTACTACTAGGTTAAAGCTGGGGTTAGATTGGAGTTCGGTTCGTTTTGCAAGAGTCCTGTTAACAGAGAAGCCGGGTGTTCGGGGTAAGGCCAAGCAAAAGCATGGCGGAATGAAGCATCTTGACAGGCTTGGAGTTGCTCAAAGTCGATGATGTCTAGAGTCAGTAAGTTTTCATATTCAAAGGGTAAACGAACGTTATGGAGTCCAGCATTATCTGTACAAATGGCAATGTCTACCCCAGCGTCAAAACAGCGATCGAAGACAATTTTCAGTTCACTTAAGTCGTCTAGAGTTCCTGTTTTCAGGTAGGTAGTCGGACACACTTCTAGACATTGTCCTTGCCTGGCCAATTGGGGCAAGAGGTGGGGGTAATGTAGGGGAATTTGAATCCCATGGCCAACACGCATCAGATAGGGAAGCAGTTCAGGATAACAGCCCTCATGGGTTTCGTAGAGATGGCCGGTTGTTTTAAGGCCGAGCGATCGCGCATACTCATAGAGTTGAATTAATTCCGACAGGCGATCGCCATAATGGGCATCTCCACCTGCCAGATCAATCCCACAAACATATTCAGGCATTTGGGCGGCGAGTTCCACAATCGCCCGGTTTACCTCATCGGGCAGACGGGAATGAGTACAGAGAATCTGGCTCGTAATAATACTATAGTTATGATTTTGGCTCGCCTGACCTACAGCTTCCACAATAGCTGCCATGCGATCGATGCGATCGTTCTGGCTATACTCTTCTGGAGTCCGCAGGTAAGGCGTATAGCGTAATTCCAAATAAGCTAAATTTTCAAACACATAGGCCCCTCGAATCAAGCGATAAATAAAATAGGGTAATGTGTCTAAAGTTTGGGTTTTCTCGACTAAGGTATGGAGTTCTAAATATTCATCTAAGGTTTTCCGAGGACGGGTATAGAAATCTTCAAACTCAGGATACTCAGCAAACTGCTCAGACCATTCTGAGCCACTACGGTGAAAATAGCGCCAGAGAATGCGAGGGACGACCGAACCGCCTAAGTGTCGGTGGAGTTCAGCATAAAGAGCCACAAGGATAACCTCTTAAAATCTGCGATCGATGGAGTTTAATAACATTTCACCTCCTATGGTAATCCTGAAAATTTAGTTCAGCACCCTTCAGGACAAATTTCAATCCGCTACTCCAAAGATCAAAAATTTTTAAGAGACGCTTTCAATCCGGGTTAAGCGGGCCCCTAGATTTCGCAGTTTGACTTCAAGCTGTTCATAGCCCCGGTCTAGATGTTGTAAATCTTGAACGGTTGTGGTGCCTTCAGCGGCTAATCCCGCTAAGACTAAAGCAGCGGAAGCCCGTAAATCCGTGGCTAATACCGGCGCACCTGATAAAAGGGGTACACCTTTAACAATAGCTATATTCCCCTTAACACGGATATTGGCTCCCATGCGTTGTAATTCAGCTACATGGCGCAGGCGATTTTCAAACACAGTTTCGGTGACCATGCTATTGCCATCGGCTACGGTGAGCAAAGCCATAAACTGGGCTTGCATATCTGTGGGAAAGCCAGGATAAGGAAGGGTTTCAATGTCTGTCGGTAAAATGCGCTCTGCGGGAAGAAGGCGTAATTGTCTCTCTCCTTCTTTGATTACTGTTGCACCTGTTTCTTCTAATTTAGCGATTACTGGAGTCAGGTGAGAGGCAATCACCCGATTGAGCAACAATTCGGATTGGGTAATGGCAGCCGCGACTAAAAAGGTTCCAGCCTCAATGCGATCGGGAATGACTTCATAGTCGGTACTATGCAGTTGAGAAACCCCTTCAATCCAAATCGTTTTTGTGCCAGCTCCCTTAATCCGAGCACCCATAGAACGACAGAAGTTAGCCAGATCTATAACTTCGGGTTCTTGGGCGGCATTTTCAATACAGGTTTCGCCATCTGCCAAGGTTGCTGCCATCATCAGGGTTTCCGTTGCGCCCACACTGGGATAATCCAGATAAATTTTAGCTCCCTTGAGTTTACCTTGGGGAGCATAGGCATTCACAACTCCATGTTCGATTTGGACGTGGGCTCCCATGGCTTGGAGTCCGCGCACATGCAGATCTACAGGACGAGCGCCGATCGCACAGCCACCCGGTAAGGGGACTTGGGCTGTACCCAAACGGGCTAATAAGGGGCCAATAATAAAGAAACTGGCCCGCAGTTGGCTAACGACTTCATAGGGGGCTTGTCCTTGAGTGATGTCAGTGGCATCCAATTCTAGGGTGTCTCCCTGGCGTTGGAACTGAATGCCCAAAGATTCTAGAATCTGTCCCATGCGATTGACATCAACCAGGTTGGGTACATTGCGTAATCGGCAAGTTTGGGAGCAAAGGACTACGCCGGCGAGAATGGCTAAGGCGGAGTTTTTAGCTCCACTGATCTGCACTTGGCCGCTTAAGCGGAATTTGCCTTCAATTTCAAGCATGGAAGGGGTTTTTTCCGCTGCCACAGAAGCAACATTAGTTGAAATTACGGTATTAATAGCTCTATCCTCCAAAAATTAAGTAATTCTTACCATAGGTTCCGAATTTGGTTTGATTGTACCGGAAAGTTTTCCAGTGCGCTAATCCCATCTCCGGATCTTTTATGAGTTTTCAGAGGCACGGGCTTCTAGCCAGAGGGGAACGACGATCCAAGCGATGAGGAGAAGTAGGGCGAGGATCGCAAATTGTCCCACCCAAGCGATGAGTTGCTCAAGGGAAATGAGGTGGCCGACAAAGAAAGCGAGACTCACCATGACACTTGCCCAAAGGGTTGCCCCAGCAACGTTACAGAGGAGGAATTTAGGATAGGGCATTTCTACGATACCTGCGATCGGTCCAGCAAAGATCCGCAGCAGGGCAATGAAGCGACCGAGAAAGACAGCGCGAGCAGCATTTTGCTGAAATTTGCTTTTGGCATTTTCTAGTTGATGTTCAGCGACTCGAAAGAATTTGCCGACTTTGAGGAGTAGGGGCCATCCTCCGGTTCTGCCGATCCAATATCCACAACTATCCCCGATCGCAGCTCCGGCGATCGCACTAGCGAGAACTTGCCAATACACCATTTCACCGCTACCTGCGAGAAATCCACCAACGAGGGTAATGGTTTCACCCGGTAGGGGGAGTCCAGTATTTTCGAGCATTATGCCCAGGAAGATGGTCCAGTATCCGTATTGACTGGCGAGGGATTGAATTGTATCGAGTGAGAGAAATTCTAAGGACATGCAAACCAGGTAGGTGAGAAGAGAACGTATGAGTTACGTTGTCAGATTAAGCTTTTTTCGATCTTGGCGTGTAATCCAAGTACTGTCAATCTGGATTGGGGATCGATGCTTCAGGAAAGTTTGGGTAATCTGGTGAAGTTCTGAGAAAGTGTTGTTTTTGGGGCTGGCAATTCTCAATTTTCACGCTTATATTAAGAAGGTCTCAAGAGGCGATCGCTAGAGTATGATTACTTAAAGCTAGAGTTCGGTCACTCAGTTTACCAACTTTTTTAGCTTTAGATCTTAGATTGGTCAAGGAACTAAACCTTCTAGGGACTTACTAAAAGGATAACCACGATGACAAGTACAGCAATGGGTCAGTTTACAGTTCTTCACCCTCAAGGGTCTTTTGATGCCCAGAGGGGTGAACAGATTTCTCGGCAGATTGAGCACCTCTCCTCTCAAATGTCTATCCTTTGTCTAGATTTGGCTGGGGTGGGTTTTATGGATAGTGCGGGTTTAGGTAAATTGGTTCATGGACTCAAAGCAGCTCGCCAGCAGGGTTGCCGCCTGGTTCTGTGCAATATTCCAGGACAGGTGAAATTAATATTAGATATCGCTAGACTAGAAGGTGTATTTGAAATTTACCCTTCCTACGAAAAAGTATTAGAGGTGTTTCAACCGGATCAATTGATGGCATTAAGCGCTGTTTGAAGGAAGCGGTTTGATTTGCAAGTCGATGAGGGGGGTTCCGATTTGGCAATACCAATAACTGGTGAGTAAGTCTGGCTCTTGAACCCCCAAACTGGCTAAGACTGGGGTATCAGGAAAGGGAATCAGGCGATCGAAGCAGGGATCGGATGTGCCCCCAAACTGAAGCAGATAAACGCCAGGGATAGCTTGAATATGACGCAGTAATTGATAACCCAGTTGGTAGAGGGTTTGACGGGTTCGATCGCCTAAATGTAGGGGTTGATGATAGGTCTGGTTCCCGTTTTGGATCGCTTCAGCATAAAGCGGGCCTTTAGGGCTGAGAATAATTGGTAACCAATTATTACCTTCACCGATCGCGTATCCCCAGGTGGAAACCCTTTGCTGCAAGGACTCTATGGAGCGACAACATTCGTAAGTTTTTTGACCCAGAAACGGAAGATGATCGGGAATATTGAGGGTGAGTGGACAAAACAAAACCTCTTCTGAAGCTTTGAGTGTTTTAAGCGATTGAATCGTTGTGTCAATCTTGGGTGAAATCCGTTGTATGGTGTCCTGTAATTTTACGGGTAGAGCAGCAGAACGATCGCGCTCTGACTCGACAACGATCTGTACAGAGGAATAGATCATGGCGATCGGTTAGGTTTGGGGAGAGGTGATGGGAAAGTTAGGTAAATCAATGCGAGACGGGTTACGGGTTCTCATGGCTAACCGATAGCTGACGCTTTGCAATTCAGCATGGAGTTGGCGATTTTCCCGTTGCAGGAGGGAAACCTTTTCTCGGATAGGTTCCATGCGTTCGGCGAATTTTTGCCGATAGAGATGGGGCAGTTCTTGTACGACTTGTTCGAGCATTCCAGAGCGATCGCTTAATTCTTGCACGGACTGGCGCAGTTGATAAATCTCGCTATCTCGCTCTTGAATTTGTTCTTGATAAAACTGTACTTGCTCTTCCACCTTTTGCAGTTGTTCTTGCAGCGATCGCAAATTTTCGGTTTGATCCGCTGACCCAGTTTGAGCCGGGATAAATGAGGCGTTTCCTTTCACTAAGCGAAACAGTTCTTGAGACAACTGTTGTACCAATTGATCTCTTAAGGTTAACTCTTCCTGCAAGCGCGTCATTTCGGCTTGAAATTCCTGAATAGCTTCTGAGTCAGAAGAATGGGTCATGTTTTTAGGTCTCCTTTGGGTCATGGGGAATAGGGAATTGAGAGATCGATTAGCTATTGATGGGAGATCCTCCATATACAGGTTCCAATGGACTGACCGGTTCCGACTCGATCGCCTCCTCATACAAGGCTAGATCGAACCAAAAGGTTGTACCGACTCCCACTTCACTGACCAATTGTACACAACTATTATGTTTGTCAATAATATTGCGAACAATAGATAATCCGAGTCCCGTTCCTTCCAAAGTATGCACCCGGTTTTCCACTCGATAGAAGCGGTCAAAAATAGTAGCTTGGTCTTCCGTGTCAATGCCGATTCCCGTATCGGCGACTTCGATGCGAACAACTTTCTTATTGCTCTGAGGACAATAGGCGCGAATCATAACTTTACCTTGGGATTCTGTAAATTTAAGGGAATTTCCTACTAGATTCGTGAGGACTTGGAGGAGTAAGTCATAATGGCCCCAAATTTTGGGCAAATCGGCTTCAATTTCTTGTCTAAGTTCAATCCCTTTATCTTTGGCATTGAGTTGATACGTGCGTAGGGTTTGTTCAATCAGTTGTCCTACATAAACTGCATCCAAATGATAAGTGCGGCTTGATTCTAGGCGAGATAAATCTAAGACATCATTTACCAACCGGGTGAGGCGATCGGTTTCATGATTGGCAGTTTCCAGAAAATCTCGCCGTTCCACATCACTCAATTCTTCTCCATATTCATAGAGGGTTTCGATAAATCCTTTAATATTAAATAATGGCGTTCTCAGTTCATGGGAGACATTACTAATAAATTGGCTTTTCGCTTCATTGAGTTCTACTTCGCGGGTAATATCTTGAACGGTTATGGCAATCCCTTTCAAGTTGCCAATCTTGGCATTCTCTAAATTCGGTTTAATATGATGCTCATACAAGACACATTCTTGGGCTAAGGGGCGTTCTGGAACCACACAAGTGTCATTCGCATCATGTAAGCAGTCTAGACATAGGGCATTTTCTCCAGTGGCGCGATGGGATAACACGGTCGTGAGCAAAATTCTCACTGTGCGTTTAACGGGTTCGGTTAAGGTGATACGAAATTCATAGATAGAAGCACCATCAGACGGAGAAAATTTCCCTTGAACAATTTCATAGAGAGGACGAGTGAGTTTGACTTGTAGGGGAGGAGGAACATAGCGTAAAACGTTTTTGCCCACCACAGATTCTCCGTCCCAATCAAACATGCGGCGAGCATTAGGATTAACTAAGATGATATTGAGATCGGTATCTAATAAGATGGCTCCATCAGCAATGGTAGAGACTAAAGTTTCTAATTTGGCTTTTTCAGCCGTTAATTCTTCAATATTTTGCTCGTCATAATTCTCTAGCCGTTCCGCCATATCATTAAAACTACAAATGAGTTCGCCCAGTTCTCCGCTTAAGGGTAAATCAATGCGCTGCTTAAAATTACCGGCAGCAATACTTTTAACGCCAGCTAAGAGTTCTTTAATCGGTTGGGTGATGGCCAGAGCATTAAAGACTCCCCCTAAAATGACCATAGACCAAATGGAGACAAAAACGGCTAGGGTAACATCGCGGGTGAGGTTAGAGGAGGTGACAACGGTGGGATTGGGATTAATGCCGATCGCCAATACGCCGAGATATTTATTGTCATCGATCAAGGGAACGAAGACATCAGTCACTTCCCCATCTGGGGTTTTATGTTGGCGAACCAGGGGAATTTGTGAGGAGGTGATGTAATTTTCCGGAAGTTGAATTCGGCGCTCGATACTCAGGGACGTTTGTACTTCTGAGTCCCAGAAGGGGAGACCAAAAAAGAGTCTACCGTCTCGATCTGCGTAGAGGAGATAGCGAATATTGGAGGTGCTGTTATAAAAGCGTTGGGAAAACCGGGCAACTTCTGTGAGGTTATTTTCTGCAACTAAGGGGGTGACGTTTGAGGCTAACAGGAGTCCCAGGTCTTGACCAAAGCGGGTATCGTGGAGGCGAGCATCTAGTTGAATGGTGTTGACGGCCCAGAAGGTTAGACTGCTCATGATTAGGGATACCGCTAGGGTTGCGGCTGCCATGAGTCGAGTTTGCAGGGTAAATTCTGACCACCAATGGGCGATCGCTCCTTTAATATTTTTCAGTAAAGCCACCATAATACCGATACATTGATCTGAAGACCTACAGTAGACTTCTTGCAGAAGTCAGGCAAAACCCAATAGGCAATAACCATAAGAATATATGATTACTGCATTACTATTCATTTTCTACCCACTTATGCAATAGGTTTAGTTGTTTGCCGTGTTTATATTATGGGTTACTGGCTCTGTTTTTGCCGCACCCGATGGCCGATATCTCGACGAGTGTATAAACCTTGGAAGTAAATCGAGGCGATCGCCTGATACGCTTTGTCAAAGGCTAGATCGTGGGTTGCTCCCACCGCAGTGACTCCCAAGACTCGGCCGCCACTGGTGACTGGGCGATTATCGTTTAAGCTGGTTCCGGCTTCAAAAACGATCGCTCCCTGAGCTTCAGCCACTTCTATACCAGTAATGGGGAATCCTTTTTCAAAGCTACCAGGATATCCGTCAGAAGCCGCAACCACACAAGCGCAAGCGCCGGGTTTCCAGGTAATCTCTTGCTGGGCTAATTTTCCTTGTGCAGTGGCTAACAGTAGGGTTTCTAGGGGAGTCTCTAACAGGGGGAGAATGGCTTGAATTTCTGGATCGCCAAACCGACAGTTAAATTCGATCGCTTTGGGATCGCCTTCTGGGGTAATCATCAGACCCGCATACAAGACTCCCCGGTAGCTAATCCCCCATTTTTTTAAGGTTGCTATGGTGGGCAGGAGAATTTCTTGGTTAATGCGATCGCTCAATTCTGGGGTCACAAGCGGTGCAGGAGCATAGGCTCCCATGCCCCCGGTATTGGGCCCTGTATCCCCTTCTCCAATGCGTTTGTGGTCTTGGGCGCTAATCAGGGGACGGATGGTTTCGCCGTCAGTCAGAGCTAGGATCGAGGCTTCTTGACCGGTGAGATATTCTTCAATCACGACTTTTTGACCGGCTAATCCAAATTTACCTGCGAAAGCTTCGGCGATCGCTGCTTCTGCTTCTTCTAAGGTTATGGCCACAGTTACCCCTTTACCAGAAGCGAGGCCATCCGCTTTAATCACAATGGGCGCTCCTTGACTCTGGAGATAGGCACGGGCGGCGATTTCCTCCGTAAACACAGCGGAGATAGCCGTGGGAATAGATGCTTCACTCATCAGTGCTTTTGCCCAGGCTTTGCTTGATTCAATTTGCGCCCCGGCTTGGGTGGGGCCAAATACAGTGAGGTTATGGCTTTGCAGCGCATCGGTTATGCCGAGGGCGAGGGGGGCTTCTGGGCCGACAATAATTAGATCGATGGCGTGGGTTTTAGCATAATCGGCGATCGCCTGAAATTGATCGATTTGATCGATCTTGAGGGGAAGATTTTCACAGCGCTTTAATCGGGCTGTTCCCCCATTACCTGGGATACAGACCACGTGCTGAACTTGGGGAGATTGCAGGAGGGTTTTGGCGATCGCATGTTCGCGCCCTCCACTACCGATGACGATAATTTTCACGTTCTGTTATTTAATCACACTCACCTGCTTAATTTTAATCGGTAATGTGCCTATCCCTCCATTTCCCCATTTCTGAGTAAATAGTGATTTGCATTTTACAAAAGACCAATTATTGAATCGAGTCTACTTGTAGATTGTTCAGGATGACATTAGCACGGGGAGCAAAGCCATCTCCCATATCCCCAGGAAAAACGACAGTAACGCGGAAAGCCTGACCTTGGGATTGACCTAGATGCACCGAACCTAAAAGATTTTGTTCAGAATGATAATAGTTCATGTTCTTTTTCTCCCAAGGATACGAAAGTGAACCGCTAGATACGCCTTGTTGCCAGCCTTTGCCTGCAAATACTCCCCCATCTCCAGTTACTCCCGCTTCTAACTCCTCTAAGGTTGTGCCTGCGGGGGGAACAAATACATGGACTCTAGCTCGTAAGGGTGCGTCTGTGGGGGAACCAGATACAGATAGACCTTGGAGAAGCTCAAAAGACACTCCGCATCCTTCATCGCTACACGCACTCCTGACACTAATATTTTCAGGGTAATAGGTAAGCACGGGAATCTGGTCTTCTTGATAGAGCTTGAGGGTAATTTCTTGCGGTTCTCCCTCAACAAAAACGGTTTCTATCTTACGTTCGGGTAAATTGCTCGCTAACGGAGAGTCAACAGAACTGACTGCAACACTCCCTTGGTTCGGTTCTGAGGCTTGTGGAGCTGTACAGCCTACAATCAATACTAGCCCTGCCATCCAAAGGCGATCGCTTGCAAATTTCATCCTAATGTTTCTATGTCTCTGTTTTCAACATCTAGGATTATTCTAACGCGATCGCTATAGCTCACGTTACCCTAGATGCTGGGTTACTGATGATAAGGCTATGAGCAAAACTGAAGAAATTTTATCCCAATTACCAGGGGATGTGCTGGGAGGGTTGCGAAAGGTGGATGGGCTTTGGTCGAGTTTGCGATCGGGCAAGATTCCTGTCTCCTCAGTCGTTACTGTAGCAGATCGAGAAGGTTCTAGTCCCCATCAACCCTTAGATACGGACGTGGTCATTTGTGGAGGCACACTAGGGATTATGATGGCCTGTGCCTTGCAGTTGCGCGGGATACAGGTAACGGTAGTAGAGCGGGGGATTTTGCGTGGCAGGATACAGGAATGGAATATTTCCCGTCGGGAGTTAGGGGTTTTGGTAGAGTTGGGGTTACTGACTCCAGAACAGTTAGAGGAGGCGATCGCCACTGAGTATAACCCAGCTCGGGTTAGTTTTCCGGGTGGTGACGATATTTGGGTTAACGATATCCTCAATATTGGTATCGATCCGGTATTTCTGTTGGAGTCTCTCAAGCAACGTTTTCTAGCAGCGGGAGGAACCCTATTAGAGCAAACTCCATTTCAAGGAGCAACCATTTATCCGGATAGAGTTATGGTTAAAGTGGGCGATCGCTATCTTAACGCTCGCTTACTCCTAGATGCCATGGGTCACTTTTCCCCTATGAGTCAACAAGCGCGAGCAGGAGCAAAACCCGATGCCGTTTGTTTAGTCGTTGGTAGCGTCGCTCAAGGATATCCTAAAAATGACACTGGAGATCTCTTTGTCTCCTTCACTCTACCCATAAATCACTGTCAATATTTTTGGGAAGCCTTTCCGGCAAAAGATGGTCGCACCACCTATTTATTTACCTACTTAGATGCCCATCCTGACCGATTTAGCCTCGAATTTTTCTATGAGGAATATTTGCGCTTGCTGCCAGAATACCAAAATATTTCCCTCGATAAACTCACCTTTCAACGTGCCCTCTTTGGCTTTTTTCCCTGTTATCAAAACAGTCCCCTTAAATTGCCCTTTGACCGTATTTTACCCATCGGTGATAGTAGCGGCAGCCAGTCCCCCCTCAGTTTTGGTGGTTTTGGAGCCATGATCCGTCACTTAAAGCGTTTAACCTTGGGTATTGAAGAAGCCTTAACCCTCGATACTCTCAAACAGAAAGAATTAGCTCTTCTCCAACCCTATCAGCCCAGTTTATCGGTCACTTGGCTCTTCCAGCGCTCTATGAGTTTAAAAATGGAAAGTAAAGACTTTCTTGTGCCTCCCAATGACTTACTCAGTGGTGTTTTTGCCATCATGGAAGAAGCAGGTGATGAAGTCTTATATCCTTTTCTCCAAGATGTAGTACAGTTTCCTGGCTTAACCCAAACCTTACTAAAAACCTGGATTAAGCAACCCATTTCTGTCCTGAAAATCATTCCTCAAGTTGGTTTGTCTACCTTGTTCAATTGGACGCTCCATTATCAGAATTTAGCCAGTTATACTTTCTTGGATTTAGTTGGTAAATCCTTAGAACGCTATCTCAAATTCCTGTCTCCAGAGCAATTATACACCTATCATCGTTGGCTCGATAGTTGGCACTACGGCTCAGGACGGGATTATCACAGTTAATAATCACCAAAATTGTAGGATGAGTTGATAATACACTCTACTGGCTTGATAGTTGCGCTAAGATTACATAGTCATCTAATGCATAGTGACAATCAAAATGTAGTCCTAAATACTGGCGCAGTAAAGGAGTCATTTGTTGCTGTGGCGAGAGGTTATCTCTGGCAAATTTATAAAAATCAGTGCCAGACATAACCGTTTTACGATCGGTTACAGACAGATATTTATATTGAACTAACCTTAAACCTAGAGTATCTAAAAATTGATCGATCGCAGCCAACTCTTGCAGGCGATCGCTGGGATCTGTATAAGTCATAAGATTTCCATAGTTTTTTATCTTGAATCGTGAGGATAACATATCCTTGAGGTTTAAGAGCATTGTGGAATATTTTAGGGTAGGTCTTTTCAGAATTATTTCGCAAGTGAGGATCGGCAAAAAAGCAATGGGAAATGGTAATGAAGTCAAAAAAATGTTTTGGAATTTTAGCCGTTTGGTGAGCGTAGTCGAAAAAACTAGAGGTGTCAAAGCGAAAATAGGTATTCAAGTTCTTGTTTGCCATATATTTTCTCCAGAATTGCAAGCCCCGATATTGTAGGTCTTTCTGCTGCTCCCAAGAATAGTACGAAATATGCATTGGAGGAGTCGGGAAAAATCCATTACTACTTTGTAGTAATAAGGCTAATCCATAAATAATGGTTCCTGGACCAGCGGCGATATCTAGAATATTGATATCATTCGGTAGTAAGCCGAGTTGATAAATCAAAAACCAGGTTAAATAGGCGGAATAAACATTTTCTAAGAAGTATCGAGTTAAATAGACATGGGCACTGAGCTGAAAGTTGTATTTTGGATCTTTGCCCAATTTAAGTTGATTTAAGTCATGAATTGATTCGGTGAGTAATTCATCAAAATTTGGTCTGTTTTCTAGCCGAGTGTACTCTTGCTGTAAGAACTCAGCTAGGGAAGCTTCAAAATCATTAAAAGTTCGGGGTTCAATTCCTGTACATTGCCACAAATTTGGATCTAGCTCAATAATCTTAAAGCTTTGGGTGACATATTCAATAAACTGGGCATTGGGCGTTAAGTGTTGTGGCTCAAATAAATTAGCAAATTCTTGAATATCTAACGGTCGAGAAGATTGAAATTCTGATAATTTTCGTTTTAATGTTGAGATTTCTTGCTTTTGCTCTTGGCATAATTGCTGAGTGTGTTGCCGATCGCGATACATTGTTTCTAAGCAGGACAGTTTTTCACCAGAATTCTGTATCTCTTGCAACCATTTATCTGCCTGCCGGAAATTTCCCTGTTCGAGTGCATGGCGAAACTGGCACGATCTCGACCATCTTTGCATCCGCTTAATTATAATCCGCATCCACTTAATCATAAGTAAATCCGTCTTTTCCTTCTCTGACCTCTACATTATACTCCTGTAATGTAACAATTAGTTGCTGTTGAAATTGCGAATAATGCTCTTGTTCTGAACGATACCACCAATCGTACTTGTCTTTGAGAGCGATCGCCTGTTCGCGGGTACTCGCAACCAGAGATTTCCGACTATTCTGGTGGAAGGCTTGAATCACGACGCGATCGACCAAAGCTAGTTTCTGGATAAAAGAAGGAATATGCTCGGCAAAAATGGGCAATAAAGGCGTAATGGTGACGGAAAACTTAATTTCATGACCAGATTGATAAGGAATACCATAGCGCAGTTTAGCGATCGCTTTTAGTCTTGCGGGAATACTGGGAGATTTGGGTTCAAAATCTTTCCTAACCTGCTCGCTACCAGTAGGAATACTCATATTGATTCGCAGTCGCTTAAACTGTTGCAACAGATCCATATCCCGAACAATCATTGGGCTGCGCGTTTGAATCACTAAGGTGGGCTGATATCGAACCATTACAGCTAATAATTGTCGCGTTAGCTGTTGTTTGGATTCTATCGGTTGATAGGGATCGGTCACACTGCTCATATAAATAGTGGGAGCGCGATCGGGATTGGTTTTATACCACCTTTCCAAATCTTGTTCTAAAAGCTCCACGCTATTTTTCTTAACAATCGCCCAATTTCCCCAATCTTGACGCATTTTTTGATTAGGACTAAAGGCTGCTGCATAACAATAGCTACAACCATATTGACATCCACGATAGGGATTTAGAGTAAAGTCATAAGCGCCGATATATCCACTGGCCTGAGTTAAAATTGATCGAGCATTTTGCTGATAAATATTAGCTCGACCAAATTTTTCTCGAACAACAGTACCTTCACCTTCTGAATATCCTGCATAAAGACACTTGCTCATCATACAGCAGATGATTCTATTGTAGGGTCGTCACTAACATACTCTATAGGATAAACTTATTTTAACTCCTTAGCGCGACCCCCTCCAGTTTTTTCGACCCAAATGGCATTAAAGTTATTCAACATTACCTCAGTTGGATTAATCGTTTCATCACTTCCCATGGGTTGAAAAACGGCATTTACATTGGGATAAACAAAAAAGGGAATCGAAATTCGACTTTGCTCGAGTTTATGCATTACTTCATGGGGCGTACTAACAAATAACCCATTAGTCCACAGTTGCAACATATCACCTAGATTAACGACAAAAGCATCATCTAAACAGATGGCATCAATCCAAGCCTCTTTTGTGTAGACGCGCAAGGAAGGATTAGGGAAATATTCCTGGATTAAGATCGTGAAAATACCATTATCAGTATGTTTGCCAGCAATACCACCTTCAGGAGGATAATAAATGGTGCGGTGGATTAAAATCGGTTCATCAAAATAGGAATCAAAGTAATTCGCTTCTTTCCCTAAAGCAACTGCTAATCCGTGCAACAGATGAGGAACAATTTTGCTCATAATTTCCCCTTGAAGCTGATAATGATAAGAGGCAAAGCCGGGAGAAACGATATCATCAGGGATCAGAGTTCTCCCGGTAAAAGGTTGATCGGAAGAAGGACGTTCTATACCCAAATCAAAGATTGCTTTGGGATCGGGGCCAACATCTTCATGTAAGGTTTCACCATACAGAGGACTGTAACCTCTACAGGTTTGAGGATAAATAGTTTGTTTGTCTTGACTGTAGGCTTGTTTGATTTCTTCAGGTAATTGGAAAAAGTGACGAGAAGCCTCTATGGTTTTCTGGACTAATTCGGGGGAGATACCATGATCTTTGAGATAAAAAAATCCATGCTCTAAGCAGGTTTCATACAGTCGTTTGTGTTCTTCATTTCCGGATGGAGAACTGAGGTCTTTGAGTTGTTCTAATGAGATTATCGGTAAGGTATCCATTGATCATCCTCTTTATTGATTGATAAAAAAAGATTCTCTCTATTGTTTTAATTCCTGGGCGCGCCCTGAACCAGATTTGTCAACCCAAATTGATTGAAAATTATCTAACATCACATCAGTAGAGTTAATAGTTTTATCTGTTCCCATGGGTTGAATCAGTGTATTGTGATTAGGAAAGACAAAAATGGGGATAGAAATCCGACTGTGAGGAAGTGTATGAATCACTTCATGGGCAGTACTAACCAACAAACCATTCGTCCAATACTGCAACATATCGCCCAAGTTGATAACAAAAGTATTTTCTAAACAGTCAGCATAAATCCAACCTGTTTGAGCATAAATCCTGAGAGAAGGATCTGAGAAATACTCTTGAATCAATATCGTAAAAATCCCTGTATCGGTATGCTTACCTGCACTTCCCAAGTGGGGAGGATAATGAATCACTCGATGAATTAAAATAGGGTCATCAAAATAAGGGTCAAACCAATGGGGTTCTTTGTTCAATGCAACAGCTAACCCTTGTAATAGAGGAGGAACTACTTTATTGATAATTTCCTCTTGAAGTTGATAATGGTATGAGGCAAAACCAGGGGCAACTTTATTATCGGGGATTAGGGTAGATCCAGTAAATGGTTTGTCAGAAGGAGGACGTTCTAAGCCTAAATCAAAGAGTTCCTTCGGATCGGCACCAGTCTGTCCATTCAGGGTTTCACCATATAGGGGGCTATAGCCTCTAGAGGTCTGAGGATAAACGGTTTGTTTGTCTTGACTGTAGGCTTGTTTGATTTCTTTGGGTAATTGAAAAAAGTGACGAGAAGCTTCTATGGTTTTCTGGACTAATTCGGAGGGAATACCATGATCTTTGAGATAAAAGAATCCATGCTCTAAACAAGTCTCATAGAGTTGTTTATGTTCTGCATTGCCGGATGGAGAACTGAGATCTTTGAGCTTTTCTAATGAGATTATGGGTAAGGAATCCATTGATCATCCTCCTTTCTTTATACCCAGGGACAATTAAAAACACTATCTTTTATTCAATTATGAGTCGATATTCGTACAGTTTCTGATAGTAAGGCAAGCAAAACTCATAGGCTTTTTGTAAGTGTTCATTGTCTTCAATGCTCACAGGGTCTTTTTTTGGGTATTTTTCAAACCCTCGACTTGATTGTACCTCACTATGCCAACTTCCTTCCCATTGATGGATTTCGGGTGGTACTTCCTTCTCCCAGGTTAAGGATTGCGGTATAAATGGAATCCCCACAGCTTGGCAGTAACCTTTCACGGTAGCCTCTGGTTTTTGGATTAAGTCATCGGAGTCAATAACCGGAGGGGTTTTTCCTCGAACGGTTTTCACTTGTTCAAATAATTGGTACAGTTCTGCATACCCAGCTTCATGGAGCTGGAAATCTGGCCAAATGGTAAAGAGAGAAGGGAGAGCTTTGGCGGGATGGCGAATAATAAAGGTGTGGTCAAAGTGAGAGATAAAGTCTTCATCGGCTCGATCGCAGATAAAGCGAGCCATGTCTTTGATAAAAACGGGTTGGTGTTGAGCTTTATCGGTTAAGTCCTGAAGTAACGGTTGGAAGTTATAAGCTGAATTCATTGCTACTTCTGGATAGCGATCGCTCTTTCTTTCCTCGCTATAGTGGAAATACAAACCAAAAGGTTCATCCAACACCAGAAAGTCCCCCCTCTGTTGCATCATTCGTTCAAAAGCTGTTGAAGTGGAGCGCGGAACCGCCCATAAAGCGAGTATTTTTTTCATGAGAACTCTCCGTTCAAGTCGCGAATAAGGCGATCGCGATCAGGGCAAAACCCATCGCGATCGCCTGTTTGAGGGTCATGGTTTCTTGTAAGACCACAACGGCTAGGATAATGACCACCAGAGGATATAGAGCAGAGAGGGGAGCGACAACAGACACGGAGCCTTTAGATACGGCTTGGATGTAGAACAGCACTCCCAAAAAGTTGAGCATTCCGGCGATAATGGCTAGAATTGCACCTTGGGGATGGGTTTCTAGGCGATCGCCCAGATTAGCAAAGATTAGAGTTGCCAATATCGCTCCCCCTAATCCCTGATAGGCGATCGCACTTTTGGCACCAATATATTGGTTGGATAATTTGGGCAAAAACGCCCAACCCCCCCAACAGAGAATTGCCCCCAGTGTCGGCCATAACCATTCTTTCATCCGTATCTCATTTACTCTTTATTGATAAATAGCGATCGCCTCACCCAAAACATCCACGATCGGCTCTACACCTAATCCTGGAGCATCTGGGGCAACCGTTTTACCCCCTCGATTGCGCGGGCCACCGGTTGCAGTATCCACTGTTAACATCTCATGGCATAACCACGTCGCTCGTAAGTGGGTGGGTGGCGTAGACTGGGCTAAATGCACCGATCCAGCATCTCCAATGACACTGCCCCCAGTGACTTCAATATTCATGCGAATGCCCGTTTCTACACAGAAATCCCGGATGCGCTTGGCCTTGGTTAATCCACCCACACGACCAATCTTCAACCCGATCGCCTCACAAGCATTATCTGCTTGAGCGCGAACAATATGACCATAGGCTTGAATGCATTCATCTAAGATAATCGCATGATTCGTCAGCCTCCGCAGTTGCAAGCACTCTTCATAAGTTTCACAGGGTTGTTCAAAATAAAGAATCGGCTCTTTCACCGCATTCATCACCCGCATCCCCTCATCCACCAACCAAGCTCGATTCACGTCAAAGGTTGCCGTTTCATCTGGGGGTAAATACGCACCAATGGCTTTAATCCGCTCAATGTCTAAGGCCACATCCGCGCCAATTTTACAGGTATGCACCTTTTCCCCCCTGGCTTGACCCCGTTTAATTGATTCAATCATGCCCTCTGGGGTATCGGTGGGCACAGAATTTTGAATCGTAATTTCTTGGTCAATGCGACCACCAAACAGTTCGCACAGAGGAGATTCTGTGAATTTACCCAGGATATCCCAACAGGCCATATCTAAAGCTGATTTGATGTAAGGATGACCGGGTAGAGCCATATCCATCGTCCGATAAACCACATCAATACGACGGGGATCGAGTCCAATCAATTGGGGGGCGAGTTCCTCAATTCCCGCCCGAACTCCCCTCGGAAATGCAGGTAAATAGGTGGAACCCCAAGGGCAGCCTTCCCCCCAACCCCGGATACCTACATCGGTGTCCATGGCTATGATGGTGGAATCGAGTTTGTCGAAGTATAAGCGTCCTCCAGAAAGTCGATACGGATGCTCTAGGGGTAAGGTGACTTGATAGACGGTAATTCGAGTGATTTTCATGGGGTTTTGGGGTTTAGTTGAATCGGAAAGTAGGGATTAACTCAAATGATTCAAGATTTTGGTTAACACTGGAAGTTTGACTCGACGACCAAAATCAAAGGATTTAATTGTGTTGACAATTTCTGGATTGGGTTGATAGGAGGTGATGTTATCAAACACCCAACTGGTGCCACAACTCCAGCGAATGACATCTACGATTAATTCGTCGCTTAATCCCATATTTTTGCCCAAGTGGTTGGCTTCGCCCAGGATTAAGTAGTTGATATAGGCCATAAAATCCGTTAGCGATCGCGCCATATCCATTAAAATTGGATCGTCTAAGGGTTCGGGTGCGGGATACTGGAGTTCGTAGGGACGGGGTTTGATGCGACCAAATATATCGCTGATTTTTTCCTCAGAATGGACATAGGTGCGATTCAAACCGTAGGGAGAGGATGCCGTAAATCGTGGCACTCTCAGGTTAACGCCATTGTCTTCTTCAATCAGTTTAGTAACTTTGACATGATTATCATGGGCATCATATTTTTGCCCGGCTTCTCGATATCTCTCTTCTACGATGCGACCGATGGGGAGGGGTACATTCAGCTCATCAGCTAAGTTTACTGTTAAGTCCGTATCTTTAACGGTGATTTCTAAGGAGCAGGAATAGTCGTAACTACCGTCAAAAATAAAGGGGGTAACTTGCTCTGCTACGAAGCTACTGCCTTGGGAAGATCGGATTAAATCCCACATCCACAGCAGGGGAATGCCATAGATCTGACCAATCATCAGCACTTCACCCACGGTAACCATGCCGGTGTAAAAGAGCAGGTTCGTTAATAGTTTGACGGTTTGCGCTTCGCCGATGGTATTGCTGACAAAGAAGGAAATTTGCCCCATGGAGTCGAGGGATGCTTTACTCATGTCGTAGCCTTGGCGATCGCCGCTCACATAGAAGCTGACGTTACAAAAGTCAACCCCCATATGCGATAAATTACTAACCGGCGACTCCAAGCTGAACAGTCCTTTTTTCGCCGCTTCTTGGGCAATATGTTGGGTATTGTGGTAGTCCGTTGTAGAGAAGTCCATCCACGTTGTCCCCGGTCTCATCCCTTCTACGGCTCCATTTTGCCCTAACATGTTCTCTAAAACATGATGGGGGAGGGGTAAATTGGTAATGACTAAATCTGTCCCCTGAGCCGCTTCTTTCGGACTATTTTTCCAAATTGCTCCTTTGGCTATCACGGGTTCAGCCGCTTCTTTGTATTTATCATAAACCTGAACGTGATAGCCTTCTTTGAGCAGTTGATAGATCATCTGTTTGCCCATCGCGCCTGTGCCAATATAGGCAATTTTTTGCTTACTCATTCTTCTGGTTCTTTTCTATTGCTTAAGGATTATTTTCAGGCGTAATCACTACTTTCCCAAAAAAGCTTTTGCTTTGAAAAAATTTCTGAGCTTCTTGCATTTGACTTAAGGGGAAGCTCTTAGCGACTGGAGGTTTCAATAGACCTCGCTCGATATATCCGAGCAAGTTCTGAAACACTTGGGGTTCATAACGGTTACCTCCATGCATCTCTACATCTTTGTAAATCAGATCTCGCAAATCTAACTCAACCAGCGGGCCTGCAATTGCCCCAGAAGTCACGTACCTTCCGCCTACCACAAGACTTTTGAAGATCAGACTAAAGTATTTTCCGCCCACTACATCCGCAACTACTGTGATTTCATGCTTCCCAACATTAGAAGCGAGTTGTTCATCTCGGCAATAAGCATAATCAGCCCCCAACTCCTTAGCTAAATGCTCTTTGTTCGCTCCCACAATTGCAATAACAACTGCTCCTCTAATTTTGCATAACTGTATTGCTGCACTACCCACACCACCGGAAGCTCCTGTAATCAAGACTGTATCTCTCGCTGATACTCTCGCCTTGGTTAACATATTTTCTGCTGTAGAATAAGCACAGGGCACGGTTGCCAACTGAGTATCTGATAAGTTTGAATGGATGGGGTACGCATTAGTCGCAGGAACTACAGCATATTCAGCAAATCCCCCATCAAGTTCGCTACCCACATACTGATATGCTGCGAATTGAGCAGTACGAATCCAAGGATATACAATCACCCGTTGATTAAGGATATCTGGGGTGACACCTTCACCTATTCCGACCACTTTTCCAACGATATCAGCTCCCTGAATACGTGGAAATTCGACTCCTAGCTGATTCCAGGTTGCTTTTCCTCCCTCGTTAGTCTTGGTATCTTGCAGAATCTCTTGAAACCCTGCATCTGCTGCATACCAACCTGTACGGGTATTGATATCTGCATTGTTGATGGAACAAGCTCCTACTTGGATTAATATTTCTCCTTTCTGGGGGGTCGGTTTAGGAACTTGAGTATAAACTAATTGTTCAGGCCCGCCATATCCGTTCAGAACAACAGCGTTCATTAACTCTGTCATAGTTCTTGATTTCCTTTTCTATTTTTGCATGAAGCCCTGCTCCACGCTAGGTTAACCCGTTGCTTCGAGCAACTTGACTTCTAGTAAAGGAGCAGGGTGAGGGAATCTCTACAGAACCTCAAACGCCCAGTAATGAGCGCCTTCTTCGGCAATATAGGGACCGTCAATGATGGAGCTAACGAGCTTCACTTTCTTTTCAGCTTGCAGGCGATCGCACACTTCCTGAAAATTCGTGCTATCGTAGTAGCTTTTACGGGTACTCACCACGACTAAACCACCGGGCTTAGTAAACCGGATCATCTCTTCTACAGCAGTGGGCGGCACATGGCCAAGAGTAAATACCCCGCAACTGATCGAAGCATCATATTGATTATCCGCATAATATTTAATGCGTTGGGTTAAATCACAGGCTGTTCCCCCTTCCAGCTTTCGATAGGAATTAGTTTTTGCAGCCGCTTCAACCATACCTGGGGAAATGTCAAATCCATCGATATTTTTATAGCCTCTCCGATGTAGGGCTATACCCACTAATCCTGTACCACAACCTGAATCTAGGATTTGAATTTCTGGATCGCGCAAATTTAGGAATTTGCCCAATTTTTTAGGCAATAAGTCAAAATAGGCAGCAATGTATTCTGGGCCACAATATTCTTCGTTTTGTACATCACGGTCATAGTTCCTACACCATTGGTCATAATACTCTTTGAGGTCTTCTGTTTCTCCAGAAAGCTTGTGGGCTTCCTTGATCGCATCAAAACTGCTTGGGTCATTCGTAGTTGTGACTTGACTCGTTTGGCTCACAATTTTGTACCTTAAATAACAACTTTTGATATATCTCTCGATATTTCTCGAATTGAGGGCTATTTATGCTTCCTATTAGCCCGGCCTTATCAGACCAAGGTTTGTGCCGTTTGTCAAGCAGTTGTCCAAATTTAATCAGAAATTAGGTAAGGGGGAGGTAAAAGGCAAGAGGGAATGGGCGATCGCCGGTTCAATGAACAATGAAAAATTGCCCCACATCGCCCCATGGCGCACCTGATAAAATAATCAATGACCCTTCCCGGTATCTGCAATTATGTTAGCCACTTCCTCCGCCTACAAAATTACTTGGGAAAAATTACCAGACGACTTCCAACTGCCCGACGATCCTGTGGACAATATTTATCAACCTGCCCTAGCTGCGGCCTTAACCGAAAGCTTAAACCAAGCCGGAAAATTATCTGAAAATTCCCTCACTCCCACCAACTACGGCATCTGCGCCACCGTCAATGGCAAAATGGTGGTTAAAGCCCCCGATTGGGCCTATATTCCCCAGATCCGAGTAGACCGTCAAGAAGTCAGTCGTAGCTATACCCCAAACCTACAAGGAGATCCACCAGTCATTGTCCTAGAATTCTTATCGGAGACCGAAGGGGGCGAATATTCCACAAAATCCACCTATCCCCCAGGCAAATATTTCTATTACGAGCAAATCTTGTGCGTTCCCAACTATGGTATTTTTGACCCCAAAACCGGAGAATTAGAACTCCGTCATTTAGGCAACCAGCAGCGCTATGCTCTCGCCTCTCCCAATTCAGAGGGACGATTTTGGATACCGGAAATGGATTTATATCTAGGAGTGTGGCAAGGATGTCGCGAAACGCTAGAGACGTACTGGTTGCGCTGGTGGGATGACCAAGGAAATCTTATCTCCTGGAGTACAGAGAAAGCGGAGCAAGCAGAGCAGCGAGTCGAAGCAGAGCGGCAACGGGCTGATGCTGGAGAGCAGCGAGCCGAAGCCGAACGACAACGAGCTGATGCTGGAGAGCAACGAGCCGAAGCCGAACGGCAACGAGCCGATCGCCTAGCCGCCCAACTTCGAGCCGCAGGCATTGAGATTAACGAATAATTAATAATCACCCCAAACCCCCGTAGGGGCGGGTTTAACCAACCCATGACGACACCCACCCATAACTGTCCTAAACCCGCCCTCCTCCATTCAATGAACAATTAACGCTTATGGATTCTACAGCAGTAACCCAACAAAAACTTATCGAATCGATCGCCAGTTTATCAGCAGAGTCTCTTTCTGAGCTGGCCCGTTTCATTGACTATCTCCACTACAAATCGGGGACAGCTCAATTGGAGCAGGAGCAACAGGACGAGAGTCAACCTAATTTCTTATTGTCTATTGCGGGTTTGGGTAGTTCCGGAGAAACCGATATTTCTGAACGAGACGAAGAGATTCTGGCCCAGGAAATCGATCCGATTTATGGCTGGACAAGTCATCCCGATCGCCAACCATGACCGTTATTCTCGATACCAGTTTCTTGTTTGCCTTAACCGATCGCTGCGATCGCAATCATAACCAAGTCTTGAACGTCGCTCGCAACATCAATGAGCCGATGCTGCTTCCTGGCGTTGTCCTAACTGAAGTGTGTTATCTTCTGGCATCCCGGTTAGGACATCCCGTTATGCGTCAGTTCTTAGGCAATTTAGTTGTGAGCGGTATGGAAATAGAGGGGATCGCGATCGCCGACTTAGAGCGAGTCGAGCAGATTTTGCAGCAGTATGCTGATAGTCAACTCGACTTTGTAGATGCGGTCATCGCTACCATTGCGGAGAGAGAAAACATTACCTGTATTCTTACCCTCGATCGCCGCGATTTTTCCATGATCCGTCCAAGGCATTGTCAATATTTCCAGATTTTGCCCGATTAGCGGCATGGGGCGATCGCCTCCTCAAATGAAAAATTACCCCCCAACCCCCGTAGGGGCGGGTTATCCTACCCATTACGACACCCAACGATCGCCTCCATAAACCCGCCCTCCCCCACCAGGCGATCAGGATGGGGTGGGTTTACCTCATTGATGGTGGGTATCCTAAATCTGGGTAAAACCCGCCCCTACAACATCGTCGTGGGGAGATCGCCTCCTCAAATGAAAAATTACCCCCCAACCCCCATTCCCACCCATAACTGTCCTAAACCCGCCCTCCCCCACCGGGCGATCAGGATGGGGTGGGTTTACCTCATTGATGGTGGGTATCCTAAACCTGGGTAAAACCCGCCCCTACAACATCGTCGTGGGGCGATCGCCTCCTCAAATGA
>NZ_CEZBFX010000015.1:0-67737 GCF_982964205.1 Roseofilum sp.
TTCGCTAACGTGAGGTTTAGGAATCCCCTCGCCTTTAGGCAGGGGTGGATGTCAAGAGCTGAATCCTTCCCATTTCGTCAAAATTGACACACAATTCAAGCACAACTCAACGCTCCAACGAGTCTGATATTCCTGGACTCCTTCCTCAATAAATCTGAGACGAAAAAAATTATCATAGATTTGATGGGGGACTGCCAAATCTAGGGTACGTGAGGGGTTTTGTACTCTCAGAGCGCGTCGATAATTGAGATGTTGGACGGCTGTGTGAAATTCAGAAATTGCAGAGGGGTTAATGAAACTCTTCTCCTCTACAGTAATTTTCTCGCTCTCTCGTTCAGCCGCCAAGAGGCGTTTAGCACCCAAGTCAATTGGCATTTTTACCTCTCCATAATCCAGAGGAAATGGATCGTGGGTAATCAGCCACCCTTGAGCAACTAAGGCATCTTTTACCACAGAGTGAAAAACATCTCTAGCCATAGCAATTTTGCCTTATTCTTGGAGCTTCCTCTATTTTAGAGTGGTTTGCCCTAAATGGAGCCGCTCACTTCATCGGATGAAGTCCATTCCAGGGTATCCCCCAATTGTTCGCCCGTGTGGTAGGCAGCCAGGAGAATTTCTGATGTTTTTCCCCAGGCAATTTGACCGGTTTTATCAATACCGATCGCACCTAAATCCCGTTGATTGGCTTTAGATTCGGTCATAGTTTTTTCAAAAGCAGCCGCTAAGGACAGTCCATCAGTGACGCGCACTACAATGCGAGCGGCAATACATTCATTGATGATATCTTCGCCAATACCTGTACAGCTAATTCCAGCATCAGAGGTAGCATAATTTCCGGCAGGCATGGCGGAATCACTAACACGCCCAATATATTCAAATCCTTTCCCACCTGTGGAGGTTCCAGCGGCAATTTTTCCTTGGTTATCGAGGGCAACCACACCAATTGTTCCGGTTCCTGGAGCAGGACTAGCTAGTACATTCGCCATACTACGGCTAAAGTTATCTTGACGGTCTTGTAACCATTCATTTAAGCGCAAATCCGTTAAGGGATTATGAATGGGGAGTTGTAATTCTCGCACCAATTCCATGGCTCCAACATCGGAGAGAATGCGATCGCTTTTGTCTTGCAGAACTTTAGCTAAATCAACGGGATTTTTGACCCGCGAAACGTTGATTACACCGCTAAAGGTTTGCGTTTCTCCCTCCATCAGGGAGGCACTCATGCGAATTTGACCATCTGATTGCAAGACAGAACCCGTTCCAGCATTGTAACGGGGATCGTCTTCGAGCAGACGACAACCTTGAATCACGGCTTCTAAGGCAGGCGTGCCTGCTTCTAAAGTGGCATAAATTTGTTTGAGAATTTCATAAAGGGATTGACGGACGGCTTCAATGCCTCCTTTTCCGTGTAGGGAACTGCCTGCACCTCCATGAACGATCAGTTTGGGTTGGTGAGTGGAATGAGTCATAAGTCAATGAAGATAGTATAGGGAGATAGAGGGATGGGGAGATAGGGGCATGGGGGAATAGGGGGAATAACATCAGAGTTCTTGAATTTTGTGCGTCCCCGCTTCTGTGTGTCTCCGCGTCTGGAGCATTTCCCCATTCCCCACTCTACCGCTTAACACTCTGGCGATCGCGGCGACAGCGTTCGGAACAGTATTTGACCTCATCCCAACATTTAGCCCATTTCTTGCGCCAAGTAAAGGGGCGATGACAAACTGGGCAGATTTTGGTTGGCAGATCGGATTTTAATCGTTGGCGAGCCATGGTAAGTTGACAGTAAAGTTTTTTTTATTCATTGTAGGGATAACTTAGCCTTGTGTATTAACGGATGAACGATCGCCCCAATCTATCAGCGATTAAAATTGTTTTAGTCGAGCCATCTGGCCCCTTAAATGTGGGAGCGAGCGCCCGTATCATGAAAAATATGGGCTTAAGTCAATTGGTGTTAGTTAATCCTCAATGCGATCTTCAGAGTCCAGAAGCCAAACAAATGGCAGTTCATGCTCAGGAAATCTTGAGTTCTGCCCAGGTGGTGGATTCTCTACCGGAAGCCTTGCAGAATTGTCAAAAAGTGGCAGCGACGATGGGACGCACCATAAGTTTACCAACAGCACTGGAAACCCCCAATACCTTAGTTCCTTGGCTTCTCAGTGGTGAAAGCGCCCTCATATTTGGCCGAGAAGACCGGGGGTTAACGAATGAAGAGCTGAATTTAGCACAACGTTTTGTGCAAATTCCCTCTCATCCCGTCTATCCTTCTCTGAATTTAGCTCAATCAGTCGCCATTTGCTGCTATGAACTGTATCGGTGTACCCTGGAAACGCAGACAGAAGAGGTTAATTCTAGCGCGTCCGATCTTGCCTCACGGCAGGTTCTAGAAGCCTATTACGATCACTTAGAATCTCTGTTATTGGAGATTGGTTATTTGTATCCCCATACCGCTAATCGACGGATGGAAAAACTGAAACGGTTTTATAATCGTGCTTATCCGACAGAAGCAGACGTGGCGATGCTCCGGGGAATACTCTCTCAGGTACAATGGGCGATCTCCAACACTTCCCCATCCAAGGGTTCATCGTAGAATAATCAAAGCACAGAAATCTTGCGATCGGAGGCGAAACTAACCCACTCGATTCGAGGTCTGAATCAGTAAAGTCTGTAACAATCTAATGGATACTTTGGTGGGTTCATTTACAGTTATGATCCGTGTGATAAGGAGTCGTTGATGGCGAAATCAAGAGCAAGAAAGGGAGTGGACCGCACTCAACGTCTCGGATCTGGTCAAGGGAAAACTCATTTACCAAAACAGGGATCGAGTCGGTATCAAGGGAGAATGTCTTTGCCAAAGCAAGGAAAACCGACGTTGAAACGGAGGCGGCGATCGCCACTGCAACAGGTACTGTTATCGGTATTAGATAAAATTTTACCCGGAGGAAAGCGTGATTCTACTGCCCCAGTGAAGCGTTCGAGGGAAACAGGGCGATCGCCACAATCCCATGCTGCACAACCGATTCCTCCCTTGAAAGTCGAGAGCGATCCCTTAATCTCCCCTGTGCGTTGGGGTTCCCAGAAACCGCAACGGAAATCGCCCCTGAGAAAGGGAGAAGCCTCTTCAGCCCAGATCCCCAAGACTCTTTCTCGTCAGCGTTCGTCCGATCCCAAAAGTTTGAGTGGGATCAAGGCAGAGCAAGGTAAGAAGGATAGGGTGCGATCGCACCGCAACCGTCGGAATCGCACCTTCAACCGCCCAAAACCCACTCCAGTCTCGCCTTTGATGTATGCAACGCGATTTTTAATTTTGGGGGTGGGGATCTGTGCGATCGCGGGAACTCTGCTCTCAGCCTCCGATCCCGAAAGTATGACGTTTTGGGGACTGAAGTTAGCCTCTAACGACACCTTCTTGAATCATACGGAAAATACCAATGCCGATGTGAGTGATACCACAGATGCCTTATTGCGGGAAAATCTTTCTCGCCAATATCTCTCACCAACGAATCCCCAAGCACTCCATTTAGAAATGGAGTTGACAGCGCTCAAAAATCAGATTCAAGCCTTAGCCAGTCAAAGCCCTGAGTTTAAACCCGGAGTATTTGTTTTAGATTTAGATACGGCCGGTTATGTTGATATGCAGGGGACCATGGCTTTTTCGTCTGCAAGTACCATTAAACTCCCCATTTTATTAGCCTTCTTTCAAGCTGTAGATGCCGGTAGCATTCGACTCGATGAAACCTTAACCCTCAAAGAAGCCCATCGTGCTGGAGGATCGGGGAGTTTGCAATACGATCCCGTAGGCAGTGAATATACAGCGCTAGAAGTGGCAACTTGGATGATGACTATTAGTGATAACACTGCTACCAATATCATTATTGAGCGCTTAGGAGGGATGGTACAGGTTAATCAGAGCTTTAGCCGTTGGGGACTTCAGCAAACAGTTCTGCGGGATTGGTTACCGGATTTAGACGGTAAAAATACCACATCACCCCGTGAGTTGGCCCAGGTGATGGCGATGATACATCAGGGGGATGTCGTGTCTTTGAAATCCCGCGATCGCATGATTGATATTATGCGCCAAACCGAAACCAGCGTTCTCCTCGAACAAGGCTTAGGAGCAGGAGCCACAATCGCCCATAAAACCGGCGACATTGGTAAACTCTTAGGCGATGTTGGTCTCATCGATCTACCCAGCGGCAAACGGTACATTGCCGCCGTTTTAGTCGAACGCCCCCATAACGATTATGGTGCAGCCAATCTGATTGGTGACATTTCCCACCTAGCCTACGAACACATGCAAGCGCCCCCCGTAACTCCCAGCGTAACCCCTGGCTCATTAGAAGAACTCCCCGTTGAGTTCCCCGAAGCCACTGCTCGGCGCTATCGGTAATCTTCCGGTGGTGCTATATTGCCTATTCCCTAGGGCGAAGCGCTATAGCTGGGAATCACACAATGTAGGGGCAAAAAATCTTTCGCCCCTCTAAATACCTAATCTTCTTGAGGAATAAAGTTCAAAGCTGCTGAATTCATACAATAGCGTAACCCAGTCGGTGCAGGGCCATCCGGGAAGACATGGCCAAGATGGGCATCACAAGCAGCACAGAGAACTTCAGTACGCTTCATGAACAAGCTCCAATCAGCTTTGGTGGCAATATGTTCTTCCTGACTAGGGGCCCAAAAACTAGGCCAACCCGTACCCGAATCATATTTAGTCTCTGAGGTAAACAATTCTGTCCCGCAACAGATGCATTGGTAGGTTCCCGGTTTTTTGTTATCATGGTAAGCACCGGTAAACGCCGGTTCTGTACCCTTTTTGCGGGTGACCTTAAATTGCTCAGGACTCAATTGGGCCATCCATTCGGCTTCAGATTTAGAAATTTTTTCCACTGGCTTCACCATACAGGATAATAGGGTTAAGATTCCATTTTGATCCTAATCACTTTTGCTCGATTGCACTAGGTGAGGATTACCCGATCGCACCCCATTCGCCAATTATGGAGCCGACTTTAAAGATAGAGCGATCGCCCAATTCATCGAAGAGTCTATGGCACACTTAAGCACACACTTAAGCAATAGATAATCGGCAAGACCAGTTGGTCAACTGTCCTGAGAGCGATCGCCTCAACTCGTCTTTACAGAACCTTTTACCTCCGGTTGGCTTGAACCTGCGTTAAAAGTGGCACGGTCTGAACCCCATTGAATACGCAATTAGGCGAGAGTAGAGATATCAACTCAGACCGGAGCATCAGGGTTATGCAACGCCAACTTCTATCCATCACCACTCTATTGTTCAGTTTAACCACCTGCCTGCCTCTCAAGGCTCAAACCCTTCCCTCAGAACGCCAATTTTCTCCACAAACCATCCGCGCTCGACTGGAAATGATTGATACTACCCCCAAAACGGCTGAATACTATGAAGGCTTTAATGAAGGCTTCAATGAAGGATTTGAAGCCGGTTTAGCTGCCAGAAAAGCCAATCAACCGAACCAAAATAATTATCAAATGTTGATGAATTCTAATCCTCGCCCCCTGATCCAAGGGTGGGCAGAAGGCTATGTTAAAGGCTACGAAGAAGGCTATCAATATGGCGATCCCATACGCTAGGGAGTCAAGGAGTGAGGGGACAGTTGACGCTTGAGAGTTGATAGTCAATAATTGAATGTCAACGCTCTCCCATCTTTCTCCTCCTCCCCATCTGCGTGTCCCCATTCTCCAATTTCCTATGACCTCTGTGTTACCTTCCAACTCAACCTGGTATCACCACAACCGACAGGTCTTAATGGAAGGACTCGAACGCATTCAAACGATTCTAGAATATTTCCAAAAACACCAACACTCCCTCTTACTAGAACCGGTAATGTGGCCCATAAATTCTAGTCTGGATTCTCTACAAAATCACTTTGGCCTCTCTAATTTTGAGCTAGATATTTTACTCTTATGTGCGGGATGCGAACTGAATTCTGCTATCGGTCAAATCTGTGCAGAAATCCGGGGAAATGCTCTTCTTAATTCTCCCAGCTTAATGTTAGCTTTGGCTGCTTTACCCGACTCAAACTTAAATGTGGTCTCCCCCGATCGCCCTTTGCTCGGTTGGCAACTCATTACTCTAGACTCCCATGTTACTCTCACCCAAGCGTCGCTCAAACTAGACCCTCGTATTCTCTGCTATCTTCTGGGAGAACAACCCATCGATCCCGCTTTGCAAGGGATAGTTAGATCCGGGTTCAATTCTCAGAGAATGGTTTTAGCAGATTCCCATAACGCTATTGTTGAAGAAATCCTCAGTTCTTGGATCAATCACGACAGGAGATTAGACCTTCCTGTATGGCAACTGTGTGGTTCAGATATCCAAACTCTTTATCAAATTGCTGGGGCGATCGCCGAACAAGCCAATTTTGACTTACAAGTGCTATCCGTCCAGAGTTTACCCTCAGAAATCAGAGAGCTGGATCGGTTACAACTCCTTTGGGAACGGGAGAGCTTGTTAGGAGAGCGTATTTTACTCATTGATGCCTATGATTTTTCTTCAGACAATCCAGCCCGCTATCAGGCGCTCAAGCATTGTATAGAATCAATTAAAACCCCCTTAATTATTGGCTCTCAAGACCGCTATTCCAGTCAACGACGCACCCTAATTACCTATCCCATCCCCCCCCTCACCTATGACGAACGCAAACACCTTTGGCAACAACATCTAGGGGATCTGGCTCCCCAATTGAATGGTCAATTAGAGCGCTTGGCCGGTCAATTTTATGTCAATGTGAATACCATTCAAGCGGCTACCCAACAGATTTTGCACAGCGCCCCCACGGAACCCGATCGCCTCAGTCAAGCCTTATGGAATATTTGTCGGCTGCAAGCACGACCTCGTTTAGAAGAAGTCGCGCAGTATATTCACCCCAAAGCCTCTTGGGAAGATCTCGTGTTACCGGAGGGTCTACAATCGATGTTACAAGAAATGGCTGCCCATTTGCGCCAACGGGTGAAGGTACAAGAAGAATGGGGCTTTCGAGCTAAAAATAGTCGCGGTTTGGGCTTGAGCGCCTTATTTGCTGGGGGGAGTGGAACTGGGAAAACCATGGCGGCGGAGGTGTTGGGCTATGAGTTGGAATTGGATATCTTTCGCATTGATATCAGTGCAGTTACGAGTAAATATATCGGTGAAACCGAAAAGAATTTACAGCAAATTTTTGATGCAGCGGAAGTGGGCGGAACCATTTTACTCTTTGATGAGGCGGATGCATTGTTTGGTAAACGTACCGAAGTTAAGGATAGCCGCGATCGCTACGCCAACATCGAAGTCAGTTATCTCCTGCAACGGATGGAAGCCTATCAAGGACTCGCCATCCTCACCACTAACCTCAAAGACTCCATCGATCAAGCCTTTTTACGCCGCATTCCCTTTGTTCTCAACTTCCCCTTTCCCAACAAAGAAGCACGAGCCGAAATCTGGCGGCGAGTCTTTCCCCAAAAAACGCCCACAGACGGCTTAAACTACGAACGCCTCGCCCAACTCAACGTCACCGGAGGCAACATTCGCAGCATTGCCCTCAATGCCGCAGTCCTCGCTGCCGATGCAGACGAACCCGTACGCATGGAACATATTTTCAGCGCCACCCAAACCGAATATATTAAATTAGGTGCATTGCTCACCAGTTCCGAAACCAGAGGTTGGTTTAAATCGAGTTAAGAGCAACCCCAGCCAAGAAATGGCATCATACAAGAGAGTTATCCCAAGTCGCTCGGTGTAGATTTAGAACATCTGTAGGGGCGTTTTATCTCGGCGAGAGTCGTAATAGCAGTTCATGCCTACATGCAGTCTTTTCAGCCGCGATTCATTCAAGATCTCTCATTTTTTGCACTCACTAATCCCGATCGACTCCTATGCCCACGTACACCGGAATCTCTAGCGAAGCCTTCCGTCATCCCCTAGACTGGGAAGCTGAACAAACCTTACGCAGTTTCCCCGGATTTGATTTACTCGCTCGTAAGTTTGTAGAATTTCTTTCCGAACGTCCACAGTATATTTACTCAATGGGTAACTACGTCCAAGTCGGGCCGCGCCAATATTCGACCATTTACCAACTGTTTCGGGAAGCGGTTCGCGATCTGGATGTTTCCCCTGAACCGGGTCTATTTGTCTCTCAAAATGCCCAAGTCAATAGTTATGCTTTAGGCCAGGATAATCCGTTTATTGTGATTAATACAGGTTTATTGGATTTGATGACTGAAGGGGAGATTAAAACTGTCCTTGCTCACGAACTCGGTCATATTAAGTGCGGCCATACCATTTTAATTCAGATGGCCATTTGGGTGATGAGTGTAGCCGAGGAAATCGGTAAAATGACCTTTGGCTTAAGCAATGTCGTCATTAGTATCGGTCTGCTCTATGCCTTTTATGAATGGCGACGCAAAGCTGAATTATCCTCAGATCGTGCGGCTCTATTAGTGACTGACGACTTACCCCTGGTCATGAATACCATGATGAAAATGGCAGGCGGCTCGAGTAAATATGGCCATGAAGTTAACCTACAAGAATTTATTCGCCAATCTCAAAGCTATCAAGACCTCGATCGCGATAATCTCAATCAAGTTTATAAATTTCTTCTGTACAATGGGGGTCAGGGAACCTTCTTAAGTCATCCCTTCCCCGTTGACCGGCTCCACTATCTGCAAGCCTGGTATGATTCTCCAGAGTATGCCCAGATTCGTCAAGGGAATTATCGCCAAAAAACTGCTGAAGGATCTGTCAATGTAGACTCGGAAGAACCCCAGTCTAGCCAAACTGAAGCTGAAGAGCTACGTCATCAACTTGAAGAGTTACAACAAGAAATTGAGCGACTCAAAACCCAAAAACAGAGTAACTCTAGCAACCGTCAAGGCGGTTAGGACTTTCTTAAATGCTCAAGTCTAGCACCCGTAAACGATTGCCAATTGCCGATTGCCGATTGCCGATTGAATTGCCATGTCACTGGTGATTCTGGTTGTTGAAGATGATTTGGGAACACGCCTCGCCATTCAAGACTATTTAGAACAGGGGGGCTATTCGGTGATCCTAGCGGCACATGGAAAAGAAGCCCTGCAACAGGTTGAACAATATCATCCCTATTTAATCGTCACAGATATTGCCATGCCCTTGATGGATGGCTATGAATTAGTGCGACAAATCCGTAAAAAGCCTGAATTTCGTCTTTTGCCTGTAGTTTTCTTGACGGCTCGCACTGCCATGGAAGACCGCATTCGCGGCTATCAGTTAGGATGTGATGTTTATTTACCCAAACCCTTTGAACTCGAAGAGTTGGGGGCAGTGGTGCGGAATTTAATCGAACGCTATTCGTTAATGATGCAGGCAACGTCTAAAGCCCCTAATCTAGAACTTCCTTCTCCTCCAGAACCAGCGTTCCAAAAGGTTACCTCTTCCGATCTGGCTCTGACAGAACGAGAATGGGATGTGTTGCATTTACTCACCAGTGGCTTATCGAATGTACAAATTGGCCAGAGTTTACATCTGAGTCCACGAACGATTGAAAAATATGTGAGTAGCTTATTGCGCAAAACCTTAACCAATAACCGAGCAGAATTGGTTCACTATGCCATGCAACACCGGTTGATTGAGTAGGGAGTGCCGAGGATGGGGAGACACTCCAGACAGGGAGATTACGGATTACCCATAATTTTTAATTATTGATTCAGATAACAATCCCTCACAAGCATCCATAAGCAAATCAATGACTTGATTAAACCCTTCTGGACCGCCATAATAGGGGTCTGGAACCTCGGAAATATTGGGGTGACGAGTGCAGAACTCACACATTAAACGCACTTTATCTTTGTAGCGATCGCCCTGGTCTAAGTACAGAATATTACGATAGTTATCCTTGTCCATTGCCAGGATCGAGTCAAATTCTTCAAAGTCTTCCTTCTTGAACTGACGCGCTCTTCCCTTAAGCTCAATGCCTTGTTCCGCTGCTGCGGCTGCCATTCTTCGGTCTGGAGAGCTGCCAATATGATAGGCACTTGTGCCAGCCGAATCACAAACGATTTGCGCTTCTAAACCTTGTTGGGCGATCAAATGATTCATGATATTCTCAGCAGAAGGCGATCGACAAATATTGCCTAGACAAACAAACAACAGCTTATACGGCATTCTCTTTACAGCAGTTCTATCGAGTGACGACAAAAGGGGGTTATGGCGATCTGTTCCCTCAAAGATCCCAGAGCCATCAACCCCTAATGGAAAATTATCCCATGCCCGGCAGATTTAAACCTTCCGTCAAAGCTTCCATCCTTTCTTTCATGGTCGTTGTAGACTTATTGTAAGCATCTTTCATCGCTGCGGTAACCAAGTCGGAGACCACATCCGCCCCTTCTCCCAAAACTTCAGGGGCAATGGTTACGCTCTGGGGATTTTGGTTGCCATTCATGACAACTTTGACGAGTCCACCGCCCGCTTCACCCTCAACTTCGAGTTGCTCTAGCTCTTCTTGGAGTTGCTTTGCGCCCTCTTGAACCTGTTGAGCTTTCTTGAATGCTTCGGTCAGCTCTTTCATTTTTCCTAAACCGAAGCCAAATCCCTGTCCTTTTGACATAATTGATTACTCTAATGGTGGTTGTTCTGCTTTCCTACGCTATTCTACCCACAGTTGGCTCAGGCATAACCAAAACTGACTGAAAAAACTTGAGTTTGGCCGAGTTAGAACCTAAACGCCTGGGGGCTTTCCATTACTGGTTAAAATTTCCTACAATTTTCACTTCGGGTTTCAATCGGATCGACCATCGCCGATCTACTTGTTCCTGAACATAGTGAATCAACTGATAAATATCACTGGCTGTTGCCCGGCCACAGTTGAGGATAAAGTTGGCATGGAGTTCAGAAACCTGTGCATCTCCAATTTTATAGCCCTTCAACCCAGCTTGTTCAATCAGTCGAGCTGCTTTTTGGGGTTCAGGATTGCGGAATACACTACCACAACTGGGTAGGTGATAGGGTTGGGTGGCGTGACGTTGATGGAGATGGGTATTGGTGGTTGTGATGATGGCTTGGGGATCGTGGGTGGGCTTGAGTTGAAATCGAGCCTGAGTCACGGTGTAGTTTGATCCTTGTAGGATAGAGCTACGGTAACTATATTCCAGGTCAGCTTTCATCAAGGTTTGGTGAACTCCATTACCAGAGATCACTTGAATATCCGTGAGGATATCAGCCATACAGCTTTTGTGGGCCCCAGCATTCATCACCACCGCGCCACCAACCGTTCCCGGAATCCCGATCGCCCATTCGAGTCCAGACCACCCTCGACGAGCCACTTGCCTGGCTAGATAGGCTAAGGACACTCCCGCATCTACCCTGACTTGGGCATTTTGGTCATCATACTCAATATTCCGTAGGTTGCGAGTCCCGATAACCAGTCCAGGTAATCCATCATCACTGATTAATAGGTTTGATCCTGCCCCAATGGTAGTTACAGGTAGGGATTTGCTTTTCGCCCAAGCTAAACTCGTCAATAATTCTGATTCTGATTGAGGGGCTACATACCATTGAGCTGGTCCCCCCACTCGAAATGAGGTTAACCCAGCTAGGGACACATGGCTTTGAATTATACTCGGTTGAGCAATCACAACCTCTGTCGGTTTAAGTTTCATGCCTTCAGGAGAAATCTGAGTAAGGCCACAAGCACTTTTGAGTTTAGGGGGATCGTAGGAAATTGTCATTGGTTTTCATCAATGGTGTATGGGCAGGTGGAGGAAGTAAGGAGAAGGTGAAGGCTTACGCTGGATGAGTGATGAGCTTGGGAATAATTTGGTTTAAGTTCCCTGCTCCAAGAAAAACAGCATAATCTCCAGGTTGTAAGTGGGCGACCAAATAGTTTTCAACGTCTTTGAGGGTGGGTTGATAGGAGACTCGATCGTGATATTCACTGATAACCTGGGCTACGGTTTCACCCTGGAAGCAGTCTGAATTGGCTTCACCCGCACTATAGACATCTGTTACCACCACTTGATTGGCTTGTCCGAAGGATTGGGCAAATTCAGTCAGAAACATTTGGGTTCGACTGTAACGGTGGGGTTGGAAGATAGCGATGACGCGTTGGTCTTTGGCTCTTAGACTAGCTGCGGCTAAAGTGGCTTGAATTTCACTCGGATGGTGAGCATAGTCATCAATGAGCATACTGCCCTTAAATTCTCCTCGGTATTCAAATCGCCGTTTGGCTCCTTCAAAAGAGGACAGGGCCTCCTGAAGGGTGGAAAATGGGATTCCTAAATAGCGAGCTACGGCGATCGCCGCCAGTGCGTTGCTAAGATTGTGCTGGCCCAATAGGGGAATTTCAATCTCCCCTAACAACTGACCTCGCTCCCATACCCTCGCCTGGGTTCCTTGAGAGGTATAGATAATTTGATCGACGCTGTACGCTGCCCCTGACTCTAAATTTAAGCTATAGCTAATGGTTGGATGGATGCGATCGCGCACAATTGGACAATCGATGCATCCCACTAATGTTTTACACTGTTTCTTGAATCTTTCAAAGGTTTCAATGACCTGATCGAGACTTTGGTAATGATCTGGGTGATCCAATTCTATATTGGTAACTACTCCAATTTCTGCTGCAATTTTAACCAGAGAACCATCGGATTCATCCGCTTCAGCGACTAAAAATTCTCCTTGGCCAAATCGTGCATTGCCTTCCCAGGCCTTCACTTCTCCGCCAATGATAATAGTGGGATCTAACGCGGCTTGAAGTAAGAGATAACCGATTAAACTACTGGTGGTGGTTTTACCATGGGTTCCGGCAACGGCTACACTGCGATAGTCTTGGATGAGGGCGGCAAGAACATCAGAGCGATGAAAGATGGGACAGCCCAATTCTAGGGCTGCTTTATATTCTGCGTTATTGGTATTGATGGCAGTTGAGCAAATGACTTGGGGTAAGTGGCCGTTCCTGTTGTCGCTTGAATTTCTCTCTTTTAGAGCTGTGGAGATCGCTTTTCCTTGCTCTGGGGAGCGATCGGTCACGGAATGATAGATCTCCAAATTTTTGCCTTCTTGAGAGCCAAAAATCTGAGTTCCTATTTCCTGCAACCTTTCGGTAATATGGGATAAGCGGATGTCTGAACCCGACACGGGTAGGTTCCGTTTAGCTAGTATATACGCTAAAGCTGACATTCCAATCCCCCCTATTCCTATAAAATGGAACGGTTTGCCGCCAAAGTCTATCGAACTTAGCATTTTTTTCCTCACACACCACACCAATAACACGCGATATCATATTTCAGCATTTGCTTTCATGGCAATACTATGCCACAAAATCTCCAATCAGTTCTTGAGAATGACCTTGGGTTTCTCATACCGGGTTGATTTCTCTACAAAAGATAGACTCATTTCGGTTTTCATGACTTTTGTGATACAATCATAATTTTTTATCTTGTTTTTCTCTAGCAGTTCATCAAGTTCCGGAAATTAAACCTCATCTTCTCAAGAACTCGGTGCCCTTTTATGGTATCTTCAGATCGAACAGGCTTCCTTATGCTCAGGAAGCTCACTCGATTCTGGAAGGTTTTCTAGAGTAGAGGATCAATACCAGAAGCTGGCTCAGGTTAGCAAGGCTCCATTGGACTTAAGTCTGGGATCGCTTAAGTAGATTTCCTTCATCAGTGGGTGGCGATCGCCAGCGATCCCCCCAAAGTTGAGTAGTGTTTTCTACTGAGTTTCGGGGGTCAATCCGGAAAAAAATGTCCATTATGATCCCAAATCAGGATCTCCTGATTAAGGAAAATGAAAGCAAATTCTGTAGAGCAATCGAACTTGATAGGCCTTGTTCCTGTCGGTTTAACGTCAAAATAAACATTCAGCAATTCGCTTAAAATACTTGGTTGAAGAAATAGAGGGCAAGACGAAGTGATTAGAGTAGCAATTAACGGTTTTGGTCGGATTGGACGGAACTTCATGCGGTGCTGGGCAGGCAGAGAAAACAGTAACTTGGAAGTTGTGGGGATTAATGATACTTCCGATCCGAGAACCAACGCCCATTTGCTCAAATATGACTCCATGTTGGGCACGTTTGATGCAGATATATCGGCGGACGAAAATTCCCTAACGGTCAATGGAAAAACAGTCAAATGTGTTTCCGATCGCAACCCCCTAAATTTACCCTGGGCAGAATGGGGAGTGGATTTAATTATTGAATCCACAGGTGTATTTGTGACAGAAGAAGGAGCATCTAAGCATTTACAAGCGGGTGCGAAAAAAGTTCTGATTACGGCTCCCGGAAAAGGAGGACATATCGGAACTTTTGTCGTGGGAGTTAACGATTCACAATATCGGCATGAAGACTATAAAGTTGTGAGTAATGCTAGTTGTACCACCAACTGTTTAGCTCCGTTTGCCAAGGTTCTCCATGAGAAATTTAGCATTATCAAGGGAACCATGACCACCACCCATAGTTATACCGGTGACCAACGCCTGCTAGATGCCTCTCACCGGGATGTGCGTCGCGCTAGAGCTGCTGCTCTGAATATTGTTCCCACCTCTACTGGAGCAGCTAAAGCGGTAGCTCTGGTCATTCCTGAATTAAAAGGAAAGCTCAATGGAATTGCTATGCGGGTTCCCACTCCCAATGTATCTGTTGTAGATTTAGTGGTTCAAGTGGAGAAAAAGACCTTTGTAGAAGAGGTGAATGAAGCCCTTCAAGAAGCGGCTGAAGGCCCCCTGAAAGGCATTCTCGAATATAGCGATCTACCTTTAGTCTCTTGTGATTATCGCGGTCATGATGCGTCTTCTATTGTGGATGCCAGCTTAACCATGGTCATGGATGGCGATATGGTGAAAGTAATTGCTTGGTATGACAATGAGTGGGGCTATTCTCAGCGAGTTGTAGATTTAGCTGAAGTGGTAGCGAAGAATTGGCAAGCCTAGAGCGCTAGAGAATCGGATTGTACTAGCTCAAAGGCAATAGATTAAGATTGATACAATCATGATTGGTCTATTGTAGTGGCGGGTTTGAAACCTGCCACTATAACCCGTCTCATTGTTCATCGAATCCACGATATTACCAGAGTGGATCGCTCTCAAGATTGACGGTGATTTTATCTCTTCCTGCGGGAACGCCACTAATACAAGCACAGAGATTAGGACCACCTAAAATCTCCACTTCGCAAGCATGACAAGACCCCATTAAACACCCTGTGGGAATGGTCACCCCAGCCCGTCGAGCCACTTCTAACAAGGGTTCTCCCACTTCAGCTTTAACGGTAACCTCATCGGGCAAAAATCGAACGGCGATCGCCTTACCCATTATTTTCTCCTCAACTGTAAACCGGACAAATTATGAAAGAAGCGGCCGAATATTCAAATATTCGGCCACTCGATCGCTGAGAATATCTAACACGAATTCTCGCTGTTCCCGATAATTGGGAACCCCTGTAGGCAATGCTAACAAACCTCGCTGCTTGCGCAACCGATTCAACCACATCCTTCGCCAGGGGCCATTATCAAAAATGCCATGTAAATAGGTTCCCCAAATGCCTTGATTCCGATCGACCATCCCCAAGGATTGATCGTCAAACAAATAATAGTAACCGTCATCAGAGAGTACACTCGTGCGTCCTTGATGAATTTCAAATCCAGTAATGGGTAATCCTTCTTCAGGATAGTGGGAAGTTACGGATCGCTGGCGGGCGACTTTTTTGCCTAAAAGCACGGTTTGAATAGGCAATAAATCCAAACCTGGATACCGACCTTCTTCCCCTTCAAAGCCTTCCGGATCGGCAATCATTTTACCTAGCATTTGGAAACCACCACAAATGCCCAATAGGGTTCCACCACTAGCGGCATAATCCTGTAACTTTTGGGCCATACCACTTTTGCGCAACGCCATCAAATCAGAGATTGTTGTTTTAGAACCCGGAATAATCACTGCATCTGGATATCCCAAGGACTCATGGAGACTCACATATTTGATCTGCACACTGGCTTCTAAATCGAGGGGATCAAAATCGGTAAAATTGGCAATATGGGGTAAGCGCAGCACGGCGATTGTTAGATCGGCTGACCCTTTGGATTTTCCCCCATCTCGTTCGAGTAAACTAAGGGAATCTTCTGCCGGAAAGGCCATATCTAACCAAGGAATCACTCCTAAAACTGGAATTCCTGTATAGTTTTCTAACCATTCAACTCCCGATTGCAAAAGGGAGCGCTGACCGCGAAATTTATTGATGACAATTCCCTTAATTAAAGTGCGCTCTTCGGGTTCGAGTAATTCCAGGGTTCCCACAACATGGGCAAAGGCACCACCGCGATCGATATCGACGACCAAAATTGTAGAGGCGTTTAAATGTTTGGCTACCCGCATGTTGGTTAAATCTCGATGTTTGAGATTAATTTCTGCTGGAGATCCAGCCCCTTCACAGATAACTAAATCAAACTCATAGGATAACTGTTCTAGGGATTCAGTAATGGCTTCCCATCCCCGATCGAAATAATCTTTATAGTAATTTTCGGCGCTCACTTGCCCCACGGCTTCTCCGAGCAAGATCACTTGGGAGGTCATGTTACCTTGGGGCTTCAGTAAGATGGGATTCATGGCGACTTGAGGGGGAACCCCAGCCGCCCAAGCTTGTACGGCTTGGGCATAGCCAATTTCTCCCCCAGTGGGGGTAACATAGGCATTTAAGGCCATATTCTGTCCCTTAAAGGGGGCTAAGTGCCAACCTTGCCGCGTTAAAATCCGACACAGGGCTGTACATAACATGGATTTTCCTGCGTGGGAGGTTGTGCCCACTACCATAATTGCTTTCATAGAAGATTCAATGTATTGAATGGTTAAGGATTCGTGAGGGTTATCGGAGAAACCAGGGAATTAGTTGATGCAGACGGTTGTAGAGGCGATCGCCGATCGAGGCACTCGGAATCGTTCCGGTTTGCGTCTCCCAGTATTCAATCAGTTGACGACCTAAAGGCGTGAGGCGAAAGCGATCGGTAATTCCTTGTCCGTCTACTTCTCGGCGTAAAATACCGACTTGAATGAGCCAGAGGAGGGCATCTTCAGCAGCGATTTCGGTGAGGGTAGCGCGGGTATAGTGGGCTGTCAATCCGGCTTGAGTGGCGATCTCCGCTAGGGGAATACTGCGAATTTTGAGGTCAGTAAACAATTGTAGTTGAAATGGAGAACAGCGTAGGGCGAGATCGGCTCGCATCCAGGTTGGGCTATCTTGTTGAGGAACTGGTGAGGGAGAAGAGTGAACCAATGACATAAGGATAACAAAGGGTCGAGCAGGAAGGACAAGTCAAAACTCACGATCGCTTATTCTAATCTAGCATGGAGATTTGGCAGATTAGGGAAGAGGCGATCGCCAGCTCCGTCTCAAAACTTGCAGCAAGGTATTGTAAAATTACAAAAGTCGTTCTTAAGTTAACCCAAAACAATCTCTATGTCTCTATCTGTCGGCACAACTGCCCCAGCATTTACCGCCAAAGATACGAATGGTAATTCGGTTTCCCTCTCTGATTTTTCTGGAAAAACCGTGGTTCTCTATTTCTATCCCAAGGATGATACTCCCGGATGTACCAAAGAAGCTCAAAGCTTTAAAGAAGCTTATGGAGAATATCAAGGCAAAGAAATTGTGGTCTTAGGGGTGAGCATGGATGATGAAGCCTCTCACCAGAAGTTTACCGAAAAGTATGGTTTAAACTTTCCCCTCTTGGCAGATACAGATGGCGCACTGACTAAAGCTTATGATGTTGAAGGGGGCAGTTATTCTAAGCGTGTGACCTATGTGATTGATGGTTCGAGAAAAATTATCAAAGTTTTTGAAGGTGCTAACCTCAAAACTGCCACCCATGCCCAAGATATTTTAGCTGAATTGGGTCTTTAATTCTCTTGATTTTCCCCTTGTTGTTGAGCTTTAGCACTAAAATATCCAGAGGGCTAAAGCTCAACAATAAGAGGTGAAACGAGGAAAATGCTCACACTCCTCTATGGTCTCAATAACCCTTAATTAATCTCCTCAAGTATGCAGTTTATCGATCAAGTTGAAGTACAAGTAAAAGCTGGAGATGGTGGAGATGGTTTAGTCGCCTTCCGTCGGGAGAAATATGTACCTGCGGGGGGGCCTTCTGGTGGAAATGGAGGCAAAGGGGGATCGATTATTGTCAGAGCAACCGAGCGGTTGCAAACTTTGTTAGATTTTCGCTACAAACATTTATTTCGAGCCGAAAATGGTAAGCGCGGTGGCCCCAATAATCGCACGGGAGCTAATGGAGAAGATTTGTTTTTAGAAGTTCCTTGTGGAACCGTAATTACAGATGCAAAAACGGGGAAATGGATTGGGGATTTAGTGGAAAATGAACAAACATTAGCGATCGCCCAAGGGGGAAAAGGAGGATTAGGGAATCAGCATTTCTTGAGTAATCGCAATCGTGCCCCTGATTATGCACTTCCGGGTTTAGAGGGTGAAGAGGGACGGTTTCGTTTTGAGTTGAAACTCTTAGCAGATGTGGGCATTATTGGTTTGCCGAATGCAGGAAAATCGACCTTTATTTCAGTTGTTTCAGCCGCGCAACCAAAAATTGCTAATTATCCGTTTACGACGTTAATTCCTAATTTGGGAGTTGTACGCAAACCGACGGGAGATGGAACCGTATTTGCTGATATTCCGGGGTTAATTGAAGGCGCAGCAGAAGGGATTGGTTTGGGTCATGATTTCCTGCGACATATTGAACGGACGCGGGTTTTATTGCACCTAATTGATAGTACAGAACCGGATATTTTTGCGGTCTATAATACGATTCAACAAGAGTTAGTGGCTTATGGGAAAGGATTGGAAAATCGCCCACAAGTAATTGGCTTGAATAAGATGGATGCGGTGGATCAAAGCGAAGATTGGGAGGCGATCGCCCATGCTCTCCAAGAATTTACTGACTCCCCCGTATTCCTTCTATCTGCTGCCACCCAAACTGGCACCCAAGAGATCTTACAAAGGATTTGGCAGATTCTCGAACAGCAAACCCATCCCCTGGAATAAATGAACATCAGTTTGGTTGAGGGCATTTTACGATTGATTTGACGAAAGAATGGGGATTGCCGCCAACGAGAGAAGAAGGGTTTCAGCTTATCCAAAACTGACGTTATTTAGAGTGTGAGTAGTTCATCATCAATTCCTCAATCACAAACTCCAACATTTGTCCTTGGGAACTACCAAACTTAATTTTTTCCCCTGATTTTAGGGGAATTTCTTGCTGGTGAATTTTTTGCCAATTCCCTGCTCGTAATACCAAGGTTCCAAAGCGGGAAAAATCCCGTAACCAATAGGTGGGTTGTCCCTGATTCGACTCTAACGGTTCCCGGCGAATAATTTCCGCGTGCCGCTGAGATACCCAGCGTTCGCTAATGACAATATCATTCTCTTCCCGTCTTCCCACTCGCATAAGTCCGCCATGAATCTGCCAAACCTGTGTTGTTTCTTCTACTGAACGTAAGGAGGCAATCGTGCGGGTTTGTTGATGCAAATTGACTGCTGTATCTGGTAATTCGGTAATTCCTTCCGGAGCAGGCACTAATAACTGTCCATCAAAATCTGGATGCATATATAACACCGGAAGTGTCCAGGAGGGTTGATTATACTTATAGAGTGTAATTAAGCGTTGCCGAGCTATAGCCGTAGCTTCATCGATCGAGAAACGCTTGGATAGGGCTTCAGCAAAGGCTTCAATGAAACTGAGCGCTTCTCGATCGGCGATCGCCTCTCGCATTCCTAAAACTGCTGGTATCCCATGATGTAGTAGTACTTCCGCGAAACTACTACGAGGCAGGGGACGATGGGAGTCTCCATCTTTAGGGTCATCTGCTTCCGTATCTCCCTTCGCACTCCAACAAGTATTCAAAACTGCCAACGTCACCTGTCCTCGAACCAACACATTGGCAAATTCCCGGCCACTCAGGGTGGTTTCTGGCTGTAAATAAAACAGTCCCCCATCCGGAGCCGGGACACCATGGCCCCCATAAAACACGATATTGTAGGTCTTCGTTTCCAAAGCCGCAATTAACTGTGCAGGAGTCGGTTGGATCAAGGTATCCACTTTACAGGGAACCGATGAAGTCAGTAAGCTGGGTAGGGTTTGATGGGGATCGGTACAATTTTCCAGAATTCGAGCTAAGGTCTCCGCTTCTGCTTCCAGTTGCAGATCGCTGGGTGTACCCTCAAGCCCTTCAGAACCGCAAGTACCCTGACCAACGGTTGCGCCAAAGACCAATAAAATATTTAGTTCCTGATCGGTTCGTTGGGGAGGAAGAGGATCGACATCACTGGTGGTACGACTAAATAACAGGGTAGGAGAAACGGAAATGGCCTGTTTTCCCGCTTGAGATTGCATAATTTCCCAAGGTAAAGGAATTAGATCGGGGTCCCGGATATCGAGGCGCACTCGTAAGGGTTTATTCTGTCCTAAGGCAATACCTTGACTTTGGGATAAACAACTTTGAATGGGGCCATCAAAGACCCATTGCCACAAACTAATCCCCAATTGTTGCATTAACCGACTACTATAAGACCCTTTTTCCTCTAAAGAAAAGGGTAAAGTCTCGAATTCTGTTGGATTAGACTCTACAGCCGGAATGGAGAGAGAATAGGAGGGTTGGGAGGGAATTTTAAATAAATCCTGCCATCCTTCCCACGTGAGGCTGAGAGTATAGGGCCAAATACGGTCATGATGAGTATATCCTCCGGGATAGGAAGCCCGAATTACCCAAATGGCAAAATGGGCGGATTGGTTTCTATCTGGAGAATGAGGTTTATCACTGCCATCAGGTGGCGAACAAGCAACCAACCGGGTAATGGCAATACTGAGACAAGGGCAGTCAATTGAAGACATTTAAGAGCCTTGATATTACGGGTTGAGTGTATCCCCTTTCTTCTAGTTTATCGAATTGCTTGGACAGATGGGGGGATTGGGGGATGGGGAGACGGGGAGATGGAGACACGGGGAGATGGAGACACGGAGATTACTGATGACCCATTACCCATAATTTTACGGGTTTATGGGACTGGGAGAGGGGGACGGTTGGACGGGTATAGCAGGAGAGTTTTGAAGGGTTGGCGATCGCCTCCAAGATGGTTCAAACAGATATAATATCGCTCCCCCTAAAACCAATAAAATTGTCATTAAACTGACAATCCCCACTAATAATCGAGAAATAGAAACCGTTTGGGGCAAAGAGTCTGGACTAGACTTCAAGTCCTTTTGGCCTTCTGGAGCGCCAACTGTGACCAATTGGGTTTTCATTGAGTTCTGGGCTGATTCTTTGGCGGGGCGATCGCCCGGAATAACGGGATTAAATAATCTAGTTAAGGGCTTCAAGGTCGCATTCTGGGGTTTGACTTGATAATGGATCAGGCCGATGGTGACATTATCATGGCCATTGAGGGTATTGGCTAATTCGACTAATTCAGCCGTGGCGGTGGCCAAATCTAATTTACCCTCCAAAATGGGTAACAGTTTACTTTGCCAATGATGTTCGACGCGATCGCCATCACTGAGTCCATCAGAGCAAAGCAACACAATGCCATCCTCATCTAGAATTAATCGCCCCACAGTAGGATGAAGGAGACTAGACTCACTCATTCCCAAGGCTTGCACCAGGGCACCAGCGGCCCGATGTTGGAGAGCGCCACGATATAAGGTATAGCCTAGGCGCACTTCACGAGAAGCTAAATCATCATCTAAAGTTACCTGATGACATCCATGCTGGGTGATCCAATAGATCCGGGAATCTCCCACATGGGCAATATAGAGTTCATGGGCTGGCTCCACAGGAGGGGGAACAACTGCCATGACGAGAGTTGTTCCCATGCGCTGTCGTTCGTGACGATGCTCTTGGTCATTGCGATCGCTAATCACTGTATTCGCATGACGAATCAGCCGATCCAGAAGATCGACGATCCGATCGACCCGCTCTAGGGGACTCTTGGCAGCAGAAAGCTTATCCCAATTCAAAGAGGCCAAAATACTTTCGATCGCCTGTTGAGAAGCCACTTCTCCTCCAGCATGACCACCAATACCATCACAGACAATCGCACAGAGAGGGTCAGACCCCTGAAATGACGAAATGCTTTGACCTGGGGAGGTTTGCAGGGGGTAACAAGCATCTTCATTATGGGAGCGACTGGGGCCCTTATCACTGGCGGTACATAGGCTAAAGTGGGTAGTCTGGGACTGACGACAATAGTGTAAGGCCCGATCGAGTTCGGAGATCGCCCGATCCATGGCGAAGATTTGTCCTTCAGTCAACCCTTGAGCTAAATGTTGTAAAAAGCGATTAATCAGAGGGTTAGCCTGTTTCGCTAACAGTAACCACATTTGCCCTAACTGGGATAACTCAACTGAAGATGAGGGATCGGCCCGCAATTCTCGAATCCGTACCACTGGTCCTTCAACTCTCAAGAAGTGATGATCGAGTAGGGAATTTGCCACGCCCAACACTTTTAACGGTTGCCACAGATGGGCAATTTGCCATAACCAATGCAGTTGACGCATGGGAGAAGCTTTGGCCCATTGGTCTTTGAGTGTTGGCATCAGGGGGGGGTTCAAAGGGGCTTGGTCTAAAAGGGATGGGTTAATCGGCGCTCCTTCGAGCAATAGCACGGGGGGTAAAGTGGATTTTAGGGTTAAGAGTTCGTAGGGTTGGGGGAGATGGAGTCGATAGGGAAATAGTTTGAGATAGGTTTGTAGGGATGTCGAGATTTCTGAGGGGATATGGGGGGGAACCCCCGGTTTCAGATCGAGGAAAATGTGATTACCTTTGTAGAGATAGCGATCGCCCATTCGTTGCCCCACTTCTAGAAAGTCCAAGGCATTGCCCAAAGGTCGCAGATCGGGAGAAGTTGCCCACAGATACCGCTTGACTAACCGAGTGCCGCAATTGTGGCAATCTTGAAGATCTTCTGAATTGGCTCTCTGACAACTGGGATTGGGACAGTTAAGGAATGCGGTTTCGGTTGGCATAGGAAATCCTCGCGCCTGTAGATGGAAAGGCAGTGTATTGCTCCACAACTGGAGTTCAGAGCATAGCAGACGGCTGCTCGGCTAGAGTGATAGATATAAACACTACCTGATAAGCAAGCCGAAATAGATATAATTCTAGTTTAGTGAACGCACCCTTCGTGATTCATGTTTAGGGAAATAGCTGACAAGAACCGTGGGTTTGACTTATATTCTGCCCATACGATCTTGCAGGCTTTTCCCAAATTATATGACTATTTCTGCGACTCAAAGGGCCAATGATCCGGCTGATCCTACGGAATATCTGTTCTGGAACTGGCGCGGATTTCCCATCCGCTATCAGAAAATGGGTCAAATGGGGCCAACAGTGTTACTGATTCATGGATTTGGGGGATCGGTGGATCATTGGCGGAAAAATCTCCCAGTTCTCGGTCAAGGTTGTCGCTGTTATGCCCTGGATTTAATTGGCTTTGGGGGTTCGGCCAAACCGACTCCAGGGGTGGAGGTTGAGTATAGATTTAAAACCTGGAGCGAGCAAATTATCCAGTTTTGTCAAGAGGTAATTGGTGAGCCAACAGTATTAGTAGGTAATTCGATCGGTTGTATTGCTGTGATGCAAGCGGCAGTTGATGCTCCAGATTGGGTAAACTCTGTCGTTTTACTCAATTGTTCTTTAAGGTTACTCCACGATCGCCGCCGAGAGAGTTTACCGTTTTATAAGCGCTATGGTGCGCCCTGGGTACAACGGTTTTTGGGGATTCGAGCGATCGGTCATTGGTTCTTTGCCCAAATTGCTAAACCCAAGGTTGTACGACAGATTTTACAAGAAGCTTATGGGCGATCGGAAGCGGTTACCCCTGAATTGGTCGATTTACTCATGGCTCCAGCCCTCGATCCGGGTGCAGCAGATGTCTTTATCGCCTTTACCCGCTATTCCCAAGGCCCCTTACCGGAAGATTTGTTAGAAAGTCTCCCTTCTCCAGCACTCATGCTGTGGGGAACTGAAGACCCCTGGGAACCTATTGAGCAGGGACGCAAATTAGCTGAATTTGCAGCCGTTAAACACTTTATTCCCCTGGAAGGAGTCGGTCATTGTCCCCAAGATGAAGCTCCAGAATTGGTCAATCCCCTCATCCTTGATTGGGTATTAGAGAAGGGTGACCCGTTAAACTAAAGAGTGAATAACTCAGAAAAATGTCAAAACATAGCAATAGCACAGGAATATACAGCGCAAAGCGCTGTAATGGTATACCCTGAAGAAAAAGAGGCTATGGAGGAGCTAATGAAAGCATACAGCCTAGATTTACGAGAGAAAATAGTCAAAGCGCATCTAGTAGAAAAGTATTCAATTAGACAAGTATCCGCCAGATTTTCAGTGAGTAAAAATTGAGTTCACAAATTAGTGCAGAAGGCGGTAAAGCCTACTCTAAATGAATTCGAGGCTTTTTTGGATTGATGACAATAGGCAATTAATCCACAAATAATGTTGACAAAGCAGTTCACTTGACTACGGGCAGCTACCAAAATAACTATTGAGATAAGCACATAAAAGGACTAAGTATGAAGGAACCCATTCGATGAAATGTTGCGATCGCATAACCCTGCCTCAACCTTAGAGGGTTTCTTACCCAAAAAATGACTGAATTTTTTTGCCATTTGAAATGCTCAAAGCAAAGCTCTGCCTTACATTCAAGCCTGTTGTCACTCCTTGAGGCATTGACACAACCATCGCGAGTAGAGTCTTCATTGCAAGAGTTGTTGGCTGTTACTGGTTTGGTGGTAGTTTTAAACCGGAGATATCGCTGGTTACCTTGCTTGCTGATAGAGACACCCTTAGGGGTTGACTTCTGGCAAGCTTTGAGGGATCACCTCACCAGTTCATAGTCAACCAACTGAGATGGGTCAATCTGGTTCGAGTGAAAATATTCGTTCACTAGATTCCATACCTGTTTTATGTGTGTTTTAAACATCTGCCTATTTTCTTTTCAAGGTTCTACAAGGCAGATTTGGCAAGAGCTGTAGTCATTCGGATAGCGTCAGCTCACTTTGGGGTCTACGGTTCGAATCCCTGGTCACCGATACTGGGTCAACTATCCAAAATTGAGGGGGTCAATATCTAAGCTGAAACTGACTCTCTTGGAATGGAGCGATCGCAATTCAGCTAAAGACGGTAGATTTATTTCTTCTGTTGGAGGAAATTTGAGCAAAATCTGCCAACGATAGGCATCAGAGACCCGCATCACCCGCGCGGGGGCAGGCCCCAAGACCTGATAACCTCCTGCTCTTGATTCTAAAACGTCCGCCACCCGATCCGCAGCAGTTTGCACCTCCATGAGATCCAAGCCACTGAAGCGAAACAGTACTAAGGAAGAATAGGGCGGATAATGGTAAGCTTCTCGCTCCTGTAATTCCTGTTGCATAAAAGTTGCATAAGCATTTTGTTGCACAGCTTGAATGGCACGATGGTCTGGCGAGTAAGTCTGAATAATCACCTGGCCGGGGTCATCCCCACGACCGGCCCGACCGGCAACTTGGGTTAAAATTTGTACGGCTTCCTCTCCAGCGCGATAGTCTCCCTGATGCAATAAGCCATCAGCAGCCACCACTCCCACCAGGGTCACCCCTGGAATATCCAATCCTTTGGTTAACATCTGGGTTCCCACCAATAAATCGGCTTCTCCTTGCACAAATCGAGTCAGTAGGGTGCGATGGGCGTTTTTGGTGCGGGTAGTATCGCTGTCAAACCGAATCACCCGCAGCTCTGGAAAGAGCTTGGCTAACTCATGGGTCACCCGTTGGGTTCCGGTGCCAAAGTGTTTCAGGTAGGGCGATTGACATTCGGGACAGTGGGAGGGTTGAACCTGGGAAAAGTTGCAATAATGACAACGCAACCGTTCTGTAGCTCCCTCGTGGGTGTAGTGGTAGGAGAGGGAAACGTCACAATGGGGACATTCGAGAACATGTCCACAACTGCGACAGGAGACAAACGTACTATGGCCGCGACGCGGAATAAAGAGAATGCCTTGTTGCTGGAGATCGCCTAAACGCCTTAACTGATCTTGTAAGCTACGGCTAAAAATAGATCGATTTCCCTGTTTCAGTTCTCGACGTAGATCCACAATGGAAATAGGAGGAAGCGGCCGGTTTCCCACCCGTTCTGGTAAACTGAGCCGCGTGCAGGATTTGCCCGGCCCGCTGCTAAACCAGGTTTCCATCGATGGGGTAGCGCTACCCAAAATCAGGGGGCAATTTTCCAGTTGGGCCCGCCATTGAGCCACCTGACGAGTGTGGTAGGTAGGAGCAGGTTGGCTTTGTTTGAAACTGGTATCGTGTTCCTCATCCAAGATAATTAAGCCCAGACTGGGCAAAGGGGCAAAAACGGCGGATCGGGTTCCAATGACGATTTGAGGGGTTCCCTGGAGCATCTGCCGCCAGGTATCGTAACGTTCGCCATCGGATAGGGCACTGTGGTAAACGCGGATTTTTTCTCCAAACCGGGCCCGAAAGCGATCCGTCAGTTGGGGGGTGAGGCCAATTTCTGGGACTAGTACCAGGATAGATTGTCCTTGCTCTAGAATGGGGGCGATCGCCTGAAGATAGACTTCCGTTTTCCCCGATCCGGTAATCCCATGGAGCAGAAAGGGATGATAATCCGATAATGCTCCGCATCGCTGGCGCGAACGTCCCTGAATGGCTGCTAAGGCTTGAGCTTGCGCGGGAGTCAGCGGTTTAGGTGTATCGCGATCGGGCATGGGGCCCGTATCGTAGCGTAACTGTTCCTGTTGTGAGATCGTCACCCACTGCTTTTTCTCTAAAGTTTTGATCGCGCCTGAAGAAGTTTGGCCTTGTTGCACCAGTTCAGTGACCAACATTTCCCCTCCCTGACGAGCGAGAACGTTTAAAATTTCCTGTTGTTGAGAAGTTAATTCTTCCGGTTCCGGTAAAGTCGATTTGACTAGAGTTACCACCTGTTGGCGCTTCGGGCGAGGTGGTTGGGGTGGTTCCAGGTAGCTTTCCACCCATCCCCGTTTTAACAAATCTTTCAGTGCGCGATCAGCCTGGTATACCTGTTTTTTCAGCTTGGGCCAAGAAGAATCCCCTGTTTTTCTACTAGAGAGGACATTCAGCAGTTCTTTGGCTGAGAAATCCAGAAATACTTGTGCCTCTTTGGGAATGGACTCCGTTAAGCGGATGCGACGTTGGGATTTGGCCAATAACCCTGGAGGTAGGGCCATACGAATTACTCGGATTAAGGGCGTATGGTAATAATGGGCCACTTGGTTGAGGAGTTGCCAATAACTGGGGGGAAAAAATCCCGAACTAATAACCTCATGAACCGACTTGATCTTTTCTGGGGGTAAATTGGCTGGAGGTGCAGACAGCAAACGAATGGCGATCGCCCCCACCTGCTGAGAACGACAAGGTACGATCAAAATATCCCCTAGCTGCACCCTCAAGTTGGAGCCAATCGCATAGGTATAGAGCTTTGGCTCCTCTTCCTCTAATTCTTGCCGATCCACATCTAGCAAAACCTCCACCCAGCACTGCCGAGAGGAAGAGGAAGTCTGGATATAAAACGGATTCTTCGAGGCAGCCACTCGGCAACTCGTAATGGGTGGTTGCAGGCGATCGAGTTTACTGATCATAACGTTTTAGATGGCGAACTACTTTCATTCTGGGGTATCCCATGCCTATTGCTAGTCGTGCCTCTTGCCTCCCCCTTGGCTTGAGACTGGTCTAATTCTATCAAAAAGATTATGATTTCTCCTCTTCACGTTCAGAGTGTATCGTACTCCACAGAAACTTGAGAAAAAAACACACAACAATAACTTTTGTATCGTTTACTCACCGATGGATTGCCAACCTTAAATTATGCTACTACACTAGGGACAACCTTATGCTGTTCAGCTCAAATTCCCTTGGCTTTAGCTGAAAAGTTATCACCTACATCGCCACTCCTCACACTACAGATCCTGAATTCTTTAAAGTGCAACTCATTTTGTCATTTCCTATGTTGAACAGACCAGAAAATAACGGATTGATCGATCGGGAATACGATAATCCCCAGGCGAACACAGAGGCAAAAGGCTCTGTGTTAAACGCCCTTAGCTTATCCCCATCAGACCCTGAACAGTCTGCCAACTCATTATCGACAGGAAATTGGGTAGATTCAATTGCTTTTATTAATGAAGATACCGTTGGACTATTCCTGAAAGAAATGGCACGTTATCCCCTCCTGAGTGCAGAAGAAGAAGTTATCTTATCTCGACAAGTTCAAGAGGGAATAGAACTGCAAAAAATGCAAGAAAAACTTCTAGCAAAGACGGGAAAAACTCCAACGATTACGGATCTAGCTCGGACGAGTGACTTACCGGCATCTGAAATTAAAACCAAGCTCAAATATAGCCAAATTGCCAAGCAAAAAATAGTGCGATCTAATCTGAGATTAGTTGTGTCAATTGCCAAACGATATGTGAATCGAGGAGTCCCCTTTCTAGACCTCATTCAAGAAGGAGCATTGGGATTAAATCGAGCTGCCGAAAAGTTTGATCCCGAAAAAGGCTATAAGTTTTCAACCTATGCCTACTGGTGGATTCGCCAAGGGATCACCCGGACGTTGGCAAACCATGGACGCACGGTAAGATTGCCTATTCATGTGGTGGAAAAGCTGAATAAAATGCGAGTGATGCAACAGCAATTGCGTCAAGAACTCGAACGTAGCCCCAGCGAAGGTGAATTAGCCGAAGCATTGGAAATTTCGATTCCTCAATTGCGATATTTACATCAGGTACGCAGGCGATCGCTCTCTCTAAATCATCGATTTGGAGAAGATCAAGATACGGAATTACTCGATTTACTTGAAGATCAAGGAACCCAGTCCCCAGAAACCCTCCTGAGCGAAACCATGATGCGTCAGGAAATCCTATCGGTTCTCAGCGATGTCCTCACCGAACGGGAAAAAGATATTATTTCCTTAAGGTATGGGTTAAGTACGGGAAAACCCTATACTCTAGAAGAGGTCAGCCATTTGTTTAATCTCTCCCGCGAACGAGTACGGCAAATTCAAACTAAAGCGATGCGGAAACTGCGTCGTCCTCAAGTCGCTCAACGGTTAAAGGCTTGGCTGCGCTAAACCAAAATCCGCCTTCTATGCAACTATGAATCCAGGCGATCGCCCGAAGCCCCAGATCCGACTCGCAACCCGCGATGATGTACCCGTTCTGTTCGATTTGATTAGTGCTTTAGCTGAATACGAACAATCATCCAATCAAGTCATTGGGTGCGCCACCGATCTGGAAAAACACCTGTTCGATCGCTGCTATGCAGAAGCCTTAATTGCCCAGTGGGACGGAAAAACGGCGGGATTTGCTCTATTTTTCCCAAGTTATTCTACCTTTCGCACCCAACCTGGACTCCACCTCGAAAACCTGTTCGTGTTGCTTCAATTTCGCCGTAAAGGGATTGGTCGTGCCCTGTTACAATCTTTAGGTGAAATTGCCCTAGAGCGTGGTTATGAGCATCTGGAGTGGGCAGCTCTGGACTTAAATCAATCGGCGATCGCCTTTTACGAATCCATAGGCGCTCAAACCCTGAGCAACTGTCGCCTTTATCGGATAGCTGGTTCAGCGTTTACGGATTGAGCTGATAAAATCCACAGAACTCTCTAGAGATGAAGTATAAGTATCAGAAAAGAAGTATGATTTCCTTAAGGTATAGCTCAACTGATGAAAAATCCTATACCCTAAAACCTGAACATTGGCATTGAATGCAACCATGAACCTCGATCAAGGCGATCGCCTGAAACTCCAGATCCGACTCGCAACCCGCGACGATGTACCCATTCTATTCGAGCTAATTGGCGCTTTAGCCAAATATGAAAAATTATCCCATCAAGTCATCGGGTGCGCCACCGATCTGGAAAAACACTTGTTCGATCAACACTATGTAGAAGCCTTAATGGCCCAATGGGAAGGAAAATCGGTGGGGTTTGCTCTCTTTTTCCATAACTATTCTACCTTTCTCACCCAACCCGGTCTCTATCTCGAAGATATTTTTGTCCGACCTGAATATCGCCGTAAAGGGATTGGATCGGCTCTGTTGAGAACTTTGGCCAAAATTGCCCTAGATCGCGGTTGTGGGCGCTTTGATTGGGCAGTATTGGACTGGAATGAACCAGCGATCGCTTTCTACGAACGTATGGGCGCTCAAGTCCTTCCTGACTGGCGAATTTGCCGCGTCACCGGTTCAGCCCTTACCAATTTAGCTGGTTAACATCCAAAATCTATAGCAAACTAAGGGAAACTTGGAACATTCCCTATTCCCTGTTCCTTCAAACAACAATTAGGAGTATTGCCCTATGACTATTTGGGTCAACGAACAAATCGATCCTTCTGGCATGATCTATGCTTGCATTGCTTGTTGCGATCAAAAACAAGCACAAGAGTGTCATGACTCCTTCAACAACAACCTCACAGAAGACCAAAAACAAGCCGGATGGAGCGCTCGAATGCATACCGTTTCCTCGTGGGAAGAAGTGCCTGCAAGTGCGCTGAAGTTGAATTAAAATTTGTCGGGATGGCGGAAGAGGCAATAGGCACCTAGGGCATGTCATCAATTCAAGAGACTGACATTAAAGGTATAGCATGTTCAGGAAGAATAACATCAAAGAGGATCGCGATGGTTTTCCTAACAGAAACTCAAAAATCTAGTCAGAAAGGTAAATGTCTCTCTATAGGGGATAGAGCAATCGCGATCTCAGAAAGTGACAGAAGAGGGATAGGTTATGGTTTGAGGTAATAGGCAACAGGCAAGAGGCAATAGGGACTCTAGCTATAGAACAGGTCCTACTCTGCCTTTCTCTGCTATTCCTCTTCTGTCACTCTTGGAAATTTTGACGAATTTCCAAGAGTGACAGCCCGCGATCGCCAACGAAAGAATCAGGGTTTCACTCCCTTTTTTATAGGCTATTGTTAATCAACAATTGATACACTCGTCCCACCCTATCCCCTGCCACCACCGTACAGCCATCCGGTGCAATAGCACAGCGCAAGATAGCCGCCTCCGCCACAAACGTCCCTAACACCTCCCCGGTTGCCAAGTCCCACACCTTCAAAGTTTTATCTACAGAACCAGAAACCACTCGCCGTCCATCCGAGGTCACCGCTACCGCTCGTACCCAGTCCTGATGAACTGTAACTGTCAGCCTCTCCTCCCCGGTTACCAAGTCCCACACCTTCAAAGTCGTACGATCTAAGACCGAAACTGCACATTGCCCATCCGGGGTTACCGCTACCGCTTGTATCCAGTGACTATGACCGGTCAAGGTACGCAATTCTTCCCCAGTTGCCAAGTCCCACACCTTCAGGGTGCTATCCATGGAAGCAGAAACAGCTCGGCGACCATCTGGAGTGATGGCTACAGCAGGTATCGAGTGATGATGACCGGTCAGGGTATGCAGTTCCTCCCCCATCTCCAAGTTCCACACCTTTAGCGTCTTATCCATAGAACTAGAAACAGCTCGCTTTCCATCTGAGGTCACCGCTATAGCTTGTACCGAGTCCTGATGACCGGTCAGGGTATATCGCTCTTGTTCCCTCTTCAAGTCCCATATCTTGAGGGCGTTATCTATCGTAGCAAACACGGCTATCTGCCTATCTTGGGTCACCGCTAAGGCTCGCACCCAGTCCTGATAACCTCCATCATCCGTCAAGGTATGCAGTTCCTCCCCCGTCTCCAAGTTCCACACCTTCAACGTATTATCCATAGCAGCGGACACAGCTTGTTGACCATCTAGAGTCACGGCTACAGCTTGTATCGAGTCCCGATGACCCCTGAGCGTCAGTTTCTCCTCGCCCGTTGCTAAATCCCACACCTGTAACGTGTTATTATCGGCGGCTGAAACCGCCTGTTTCCCGTCTGGGGTCACGGCTAAGGCTTGCACCCAGTCCTGATGATCCGTCAGAGTAAGCTCTTCTTCCCCCGTCTTCAAGTCCCACACTTTCAGCGTCTTATCCATTGAACTCGATACCACTCGCCGCCCATCTGGAGTCACGGCTACAGCATTGACCCAGTGATCGTGACCCTTAAGCGTAAGCCTCTGTTCTCCCGTCTTCAAGTCCCACACTTTCAGCATCTTATCCATCGAACCCGACACCGCCCGCTGTCCATCCGGGGTTACGGCTACCGCTTGTACCGAGCCAGAATGGCCCGTAAGTGTCAGCAGTTTATTTCCCGTCTTCAAGTCCCACACCTTTAGCGTATTATCCGATGAACCCGATACCGCTCGTTGTCCATCTGGAGTCACGGCTACCGCTTTGACCATGGAATCATGACCCATCAGAGTAAGCAGTGCCTCCCCTGTCTCTAAGTCCCATACCTTCAGAGTCTTATCCGATGAACCCGACACGGCTCTCTGCCCATCTCGCGTTACCGCTACAGCCTGTATCAAGGAACGATGACCCGTAAGCGTCAGGGTCTCCTCCTTCGTCTCCAAGTCCCAGACCTTCAGGGTCTTATCTGATGAACCCGACACCGCCAGTTGCCCATCTCGCGTCACGGCAACTGTATTCACCCAGGACTGATGACCCCTGAGCGTACACAGTAGGGCCCCGTCGCTGGAGTCCAGGCAGGGGGCGAGGGGACGAAACCAGGTATGGGTCTGTCGGTCTTTGGCTTGCTGTAAAAGCTGCTCTACTTTTCCTCTACCCCGATGGTGGGGTAAGTAGCGCCCTAGGATGGGTATCTTTTGCCAAAAGTATTGATACTCATGCTTTTTCATCTGCTTCAGGTTGAGCAACCGTCCCCACAACTGACTGGCGAACTGTTGCTTATCCTGAGTTAGCACCTGGGCGCTCAGGCGTAACGCTTTCTGCAAACGACGGAGAAATCGATCTTTGTCTTGAACTCGATCAAAGTCGAGCAAGAGCGCCTGAATATCTGTTGCTTCTAGCTTTGGCCACAACCAATCAAAATCTCCTAACAACTGGGCGAAGGCTTCTTCTTCCTCTGCTTTCTGGAAGTGATAGGCTGCGTGCTGATACAAATAGGTTTCCCCTTCCACCTGTGCCCCTTTCCAGGGAAACCGCCCTTTGGCATAACTGGCTAAAAACTCCCGATGTACTTTGGCTTTATCTTGAAGCTTTTCCTGGAGATAGTTCTGTTGCATGTCATGGAGCCACACCCATCTGTGGGGGGACTCTCCTTCTGCAAATACGAGTGCCCTTTTTTCCAACTGGGTTAACTGCTGCTGTAGTTGAGATTCTTCTTTGTGTCCTTTGCGTCCCCACAACTTCACCAGCGCTGCTTCGGATATTTTCGTATGTGGTGGGAATATGCCTAACTCTAGATAAGCGTCTTGTTTTTCCTGCTCCAAGTTCTGGAGACTTACCGCTATACATTTCTGTATGGTGGCAGTGGTGTCGGCAGGATCGAAACCTTCTTCGTCTTGATCTTGCAGTGCCCTCAACACAGACTTCCAAAGGGTTCCATCTCCCACTTGCCCTCCAGCTAAGGCTAGGGCTAAAGGTAACTGTCTGCATTCTTGCACGATCGCACTCGCTTCTTCGGGCAACTGTTCCTTGTCCACGTTTGCCCACTTCGCCAACAACTGCAAGGACGGGTCATCATCCCACTTCTCTACGAGATAACCTTTGGCTCCTAACCCATCCACTAAATGACTCTCCCTGGTGGTGAGCAATATCTGGCAGTTTTTTCCCAATAGCTTGTGCCACCGCTCTACTTCAGGCTGCTGCTTAACCTCATCGAGGATCAACAAACAGGACTTATCCTGTAATAGCTTTGACAGATGAGCTTTCCACTGAACTTCTGTTTCTTGATAAATCTTAGACCCTTCTAAGGCTTGTGCCAATTGTTGATAGAGTTCGATGGGTTTCGTTGCTATCCCCACGGGCAAGCACACCACTCCATCTACAAACTTGCGCCGCACTTCCTCATCTTGCGCGATCGCTATTGCCAAAACGGTTTTACCCATGCCTCCCTTCCCCTGCACAACTAGGATGCGGCTGCTCCACAAGAGCTGCTTCAACTCTTGCATCTCCTGGGGACGGGGTAAAAAGTGGGGAGGCAGTTTTTGGAAAGTATTTACTAACTGCTCAGTGAACTGGATGATACCTGTACTTTTCATCCCTTCTCAACTTAATCTATAACTCTAGTTACAGGGTAACTAGGAAATTGGCTAGTGTATCATTCTACAGCATTTCCGAAGGCACTCTACATCAGGAAATTCCAGAAACTCCTAGTCCTGTGGGCGATCGCGATGGCTTCCATTGATGACCCAAAGCGCTCTATTGCTATGATGGCTCCAGTGCAGATCGGACGGTAAGGGTAGGAGCATGGTTGAAAAACTGATGGGTACGGAGCTATCCACCAAAGAGCTAACCTTTCAACCGGGTTATGGGGTGGCTCAGTTTGAGGTGAAGGTTCTTAACGAGGGCGATCGCTTTGCCAGTTTTCAGCTAGAGATCCTAGCCGCTGGAGTCGATCCCAACTCTGAGCGCAGTTGGTACACCCTATCGCCGGAAGTTAGCACGAAGAAACCGCCTGGAGACCTTACCCGGTTTATCGTGGAAATTTACAGAACCCCAATTTCAGGGTTCGTGGGCTTGGTGAATCTTACCATCCGCATTTTTTCCCTGGAACTGGGAACTGAAGAACGACATATCCTACGCTTGCGGGTGGAAAAGGGTATCGGTGAACTGGAACTCAAGGCTGAATTGCCTAACTCTACGCTCAAAGGCTATCCCAACAGCGATTTAGAAATACCGGTCCGGCTCTATAATCCCGGTCATAAAGAGATTACCGCCCTAATGGCGGTCTCTAGCTCCTATTCCTGGTTAAATCCCTCTCCTACACCCGTAAGCTTGCCCCCAGGACAATGGAGCGATCGCAGTTTAATCTGTCCTGTGCCTGATGTTGAAGAGGCGATCGCTGGAATCAACTATTTAGCTAACCTTAAAATTACCCATCCAGATGGCCCTCCCACCCAACTGCAAGCTGTCATTGAAATTTTTCTTCAAGGTGAAATTCGCTTTGAAATTCCTCAACTCGAGCAAACCCTTCCTCAAAAACGCCGTTGGTTACCCTCCTGGACATCTAATCCTGTAATGTATCCCTTACAACTTCTCAATCAGAGTAATCAACGCTATCAAACTACTATTGATTTACCCCTAGAAGAAAAACCCAACGCCCGAAACCAACTGCAACTTGAATTATCGCCCCTAGAACACACCCTGAACCCAACAGAAACCCAAACCTTTGACTTAAGGGTAGAAACAAAACGGCCGTGGTTGGGATGGGTTCAGGAGCGCCCGATTCCCATTGAAGCTAGGGCTGTGCCGGTAGGAGCCGTTTCACGAATCTTGCCCTCTTCCCCTCAAGATCTTGGCGAACCTGCCCTAACACCTAAGGTTCCGACACCCAACCGTGTCCCTTTAACCGATCGCCAACAAACCCTGATTCTCAGAGTCTTTCCCATTATTCCTCGATGGTTACAGGGACTATTGATGGTCGGCTTGGCTTGGGTGTTCTGGTGGTTTACTTATGGACAGTATTATTATATTCATCACAAAGGCTCGGTCATGACCGTACAACTGAATGGATTAGGCGATCGCCTATTAAGTGGTGGCATCGATCAACAGGTCAGAGACTGGGTCATTGAAGGCCAGAAATTAGAATTTATCGACGTTCGCGCCCAGGCAGATAAAGCCGTTCGCACCGTCAAATATCGCCCGGTTGATAACAATCAAATGGTAATGGGTTTAGAAAATGGGGAAATTCAACTGTGGGATTTATTATCCTATGAAGACGTTCCCGTGCGATCGCTGGTTTATCAAAAAGACGACCGAGTCATGGATCTCGAATTTACCCCCGACTCCCGCTATTTGTTCAGCGGTCATGGCAGTGGATTAGTTGCTAAATGGTATGTTGGCCCAGACTTTGAGGAGATACAAAACGTTAACGAACCCGAATTAACGAAAACCTTTGAATTTGCCGTTTCCGATCTGGCGTTTGTTGGCCAAGGTGCAAAAACCCTAGCTGTTGCTGGTCGGTATAATCAACTCATCCTCTGGAACACTGAAACGAACTCAACCCAAACTCTAGATATTTCCGATCCAGACACGGCAACCGGTCAAGATAACTACATCACCAGTCTTGCGACTGCTGAAAAGCGTCCCTTTCTCTTAGCCGTTGCTGATAATCAAGGCAGTATTAGTATTTGGAATTTACGCCCTTGTCTAGAACCGGGTTTAGGAGCAGGAATCAATCCGACTTGTGAACGGCTCGATCGCTGGGACAATAGTCATAATGGTGAAGCCGTGCGCTCTATCGCCTTCAGCGCCGATGGAGGATACCTCGTCAGTGTTGGAGATGATGGGTCACTGATATTATGGCCCCTAAGAGATACGGGAGAGCGCTTAACCAAATATCTTAAAGGAAAAGCGATCGCCAACCACTCTAACTCCCTCAATACCGTAGACTTATCCCTAATCCCCTCTCGAAAAGACCCAACCGGTTCTCTAGTGCAAATCGTCACTGGAGGCGATGATGGCAAAGTTAGACTATACCTGATGAACTCGATTAGGAATTAACAGTTGGGGGGATGGGGGCACGCTTCCTGAGCAGAGTCGAAGGGAGCGCAGATCGGGGGACACGGAGACGCGGGGACACGGAGACACGGAGATGACCAATTACCAATTACCCATGACCAATGACCAGCGCTCTGATGGAAATCAATCCCTGAGCGTGATTACCAACCCATCAGGCGATAGTGTCATTTCGGCTGGGGAAACCTTTGAATTGCGCGTCACCATTGGTAATCAAGGATTCCAAGGGGCGATTATCGATCTGTTTATTGATGATTCTTCCGGAGCACTCAAATCCTGGTGTCTGAACCCCTATGAACGGTTTGCCCTCAGCTCGGGAAGCAGCAGCGAGGTGGTGTTTTCCTTCCCCATCCCTGTAGAAGCGATTCCCGGTCACTATACTTACTTACTGGTGATTGATGCACCCAAGCATTATCCCGAAGAAACCCCCATCCGTCACCAAGCAACGCTACAAGTTCTTCCTCCCATTCAAGAGGCAGTTCAGTCCAACGATCCTACATTTGCCCTCACTCCGGTTACCACCCCCGAAAAACCTGCCCCTCTACAACTGGGTCAATCCCTGATAGTGACGGTTTTGGTGCATAATCGCTCTAACCGGGTCGATCGCTTTCGCCTCACTTGTACCGATTTACCAGAACTCTGGTGGGAAGTCCATTATCCAGAAGGGATTAATGAGTTGGGTTTGGTGATTATTCCTGATAATCTGGCCCTCAACCCAGGAGCGAAAGGAGAGGTTACCCTAGAGTTTCGCTTTCCTGTGAATACGAAAGCTGGCCGTTATTTACCGACTCTGCGATTAACCGGGGAAAATAACCCAGATTTGATTTTATTGGATGTGGTCTATATCGAGGTTTTGCCTCGGTATGATCTGCGAATGGATTTGCGGACGTTAGTTGGTAAAGTCCGTCGGGAAGCAGCCCTATTTCAATTACGTCTACAGAATGAGGGGAATACTCTACGACAATTACGACTTACGGTACGAGAAGACCAAGAACGCCCAATTTGTGTGTATCAGTTAAATCCCGATCGCCTGAAATTGGATCGGGGAGAGCAATGGCAAGTTGATTTAGATGCAAAACCCGGCCCCTGGTGGCGTAGACCCTTATTCGGTGAGGGAAGAACCCTCAATTTTTATGTGGAACTGACGGATGATTATCAACTGCCCTTACCCACCGATCGGATTGAGGGGACTTTCCTGTGGCAAGCTCGCCCTTGGTGGCAATTGTTGTTAGGGATTTTAGCGGGGTTGGGGTTATTGGGGTTATTGATTTTTGCCCTGTGGTGGCTGTTTTTCAAACCGCCTGCTCCCCCCAGGATTGAAGCATTTAACTCGGTTTCCCCGTCCTATTCGGCTGCTAATGATGATTTTATTTACCTAAATTGGGAAATTCGCCATCCTCGACAAATTCGAGGTTTGCAGATTTTAGGCCGATCGCCCAACGGTAATGTTACCAGTATTCCCGTTTCCTACGATCTGAGCCGGGGATTACCGGAAAGTTTGCAAGAATTCTGTACGCGCTCTTGGCGCAGGTTAGTCTGTGGAAATATTCGCACGGATGCCCGCGAACCAGGGGATTATATTTTTGAGTTAAAGGTGACTCCTAAGCGATCGCGAGTTTCCCCGATTATTGCTAAAACGAACCGGATCGCGATCTCTCCCATTCCTCTACCCGAAATCCTCGAATTTAAAGCAACATTAGCCCAACAAGATCCTGTAAGGGCGGGTTCACCCACCTTATCGTCTTCCAATCCAACTCTCCGCGAACCGGCCCCTACAACTGGAAATCTTACCAAAATCATCGAACTCAGTTGGCAAATCAGTAATCCTAGTGCGATCGCCCAATTGGGTTGGATCGCTCGTAACCCGGATGGAGTCGTCAATAGCGAGGAACAGCGCACCGATCTGCAATCTGGACTACCGGATGATTGGCGCAAATATTGTAGTTTCGACAATCAGATCTTGGTTTGTGCGGGTGTTCCCGTCACTGTAGACGAGTTTGGCAATTATATCTTTGAACTGACTGTTATACCCGATCCGCGCATTGAAGGAGAACCCCAAAGTGCGATCGCCGATGTGATTGAAATCAAAGCACCGGAACCGCCGAAAATTATCGAATTTCAGCCCACTCAGCCCCGGTATGAAGTGGCAAAAGAGGAACAAATTCAGTTGAATTGGGCGATCTCCAATTCCGATCAAATCGAAGCCTTAGTTTTAAAGGGGCGATCGGCTGAAGGCTTTGTTGCCATGCCAGAAATGCGTTTTTCCTTCCATCAAGGACTCCCCGAACCCCTAAAATCCATTTGTGATGTCTTCGATCAGCTCAATCAACTCCGCTGTCGGAATGTCACGATCCCCCTCTCCCAAGGTGGAAATTATCAATTTCAATTAGGTGTAATTCCCAAACGCGGAACCGGAGAAATTACTCAAACCGAAACCACCGCCACTATTGCCCTAGTTCCCCCTCCGCCTCCTCTTCCTCCTCCTTCACCTCAAATCCTACAACTGCAACCTGGGCAACCTACCTACAGCGAAGAGCAAGGAGAAGAAATTTTACTCTCCTGGGAAATCGAAAACGCCGAGCAACTGCAAGAGGTGCAAATCATCGGTCGGGATACGAGCGGAATTGCCCGGGTTCCAGCCCGCCGTTATCGCTTTGATAGCGGCATCCCTGATGTCCTACAACCCTATTGCATCCTAGCTGGACGTTTGGTTTGTCAAAATGTCCCCACTTCTGCCCGTCAAGGGGGAGAATATATCTTTGAAGTCAGTATCTTCAGTAAACAAAATCCATCAGAGGTCAACGACAGACAACAAACAGAAGTGATTCAAATCTTACCGCGTACTTATCCCCTAGCCATTACCAACTTTACTGTGAATGGAGAAACTGCACCCCTGCGAGTCGTGGTTACTTTGCAACCGGAAACCAGACCCGATCCACTTAATTTAACTTGGACCGTAATGGGTGGCCCCGATACCCGTGTCGAATTACTTCCATCCCCTGGTACTGTAGCCTTAAGCGGCACTCTTGCCTATCCCATTAGTCCTCAACCGGGACAAGAAACCCTCACCTTAACGGTCACTGGAGGAACTGGGAAACAATTGCAACGCACATTAGTGATTGAAACCGTACTTCCGCCCCCTTCTGAGACTTCTCCATCTCCTCCTGGCGATCGCCCCCTACCCGCAGAACCGGATGGTTTATCTCCTGCTGATTTACCCCCACAGTTTGATTAAGACGAGGGAATAAGAAATCGGGAATAAACCAGAAAAAATCAGTTTTACCCTTTACTAGAACCGTCCACAAAAAAGGCTATAATCCAAAAATCTAGAGCTATAGTGTAGGACTCATATGGAATGGATCAGGGCTAGATTTACTGCGTTTGAAAGCTTTTGGATAGTCGGTAAATTATATTGGTGGGAATCTCCAGAACGATGGGAAGGATATAGCTTAGTTATATTCATGCTGATTTTTCTCAGTCTAGATTCCTTTATGGCAGTGAATCAACTGAAACAGCAAGGAAATTTAATGACATCCTTAGTTAATTTGGATGTTCCAAGATTTTGGAAATCTGTATTTTATTATATGATTTTCTCTGTTTCATTGGCAGTAATTATGGCTATTTGGAGATATTTAGAAGACAAAATTCGTTGGCATTCTAGAAAATCCTTAACGCATATCTATCTGCAAAAGTATTTTGCAGATATGAACTTTTATCGACTCAATGTTTTCAACGCAGAAATTGATAATCCGGATCAACGCATTGCTGAAGATATCAAGGATTTTTGTCATCGGTCTGTCACTGTGTTTAGACAGTTCACCCGATCGTTTCTTAATTTGTTTGGATTTATTCTCTTGCTTTGGAATGTTTCCAAGTTGTTGGTTATTGTCATCAGCATCTATTCTGTTGGCGGCTTATTGATTACCGTTTTTGGATTTGGCAGTATTTTAATCCCCATCAAAAAAGAATTCCTAAAAAGAGAGGCTGATTTTCGATTTAGTCTGGTCAGAGTTAAGGAAAATTGTGAATCAATTGCATTTTATAATGGGTTTGAACGAGAATACGAACAGTTAAAAGGAATTTTTAATAAGGCTCTAGATGTTTACAATCAAGTTATCAATTGGGAAAGGAATTTAGACATCTTTCAAAATTTATATGATTATCTTACCTGGGTTTTACCTGCCTTGTTTATTGGCCCGAGAATTTTAAGAGGAGAACCCGGTATAGAAGTCGGTGACTTACAAAAAGCATTAGGAGCTTTTAGAAGAGTATTTAATTCCTTGAATGTTATCATCAGAAGGTTTGAGTATCTGACTGATTTCATGGCAGGAATTGAACGTTTAGAAAGTTTTGCCAAAGCGCTAGAAGAGAAAAGGGAACAAGTCCTCGACCAAACTCCGAGAATTACGATGATTGAGGAATCGCAACTGAGCTTCAAACAGATTACTTTGCAAACTCCTAATTATCAAAGAACTTTAGTGAAAGACTTATCTTTGCAAGTCCCTAGCAGCCAAGGACTCTTAATTGTCGGTGTAAGCGGTTGTGGCAAGAGTTCTATTTTACGAGCAATTGCGGGTTTGTGGGATTCTGGAACCGGTATAATTTACCGCCCACCCTTAGAAGAAATTCTATTTTTACCCCAACGTCCTTATCTGATTTTAGGTTCTCTTCGCGAGCAACTCTTATATCCGCGCACCGATCTGAATATTCCCGATCGCCAAATTTATCAAGTACTCAACCAGGTTAACCTACCTAACCTGGCTGAAAAATTGGATAATTTAGATCGGATTGAAGACTGGCATTCCATTTTGTCTATGGGAGAACAACAGCGCCTAGCTTTTGCCCGTTTGTTACTGACTCAACCCCGGTATGCTATGTTGGATGAAGCCACGAGCGCTCTAGATATCCACAATGAGCAAATTCTCTACAAACATTTAGAAGCTCTATCGACCACTTATATCAGTGTGGGACACCGCCCCACTTTGTTACATTATCATCACCAAGTTTTGGAAGTCATGAATGATGAGACTTGGCGACTCCGTTCAGTACAGGATTACCAGTTCAAAGATTAGGGGACAATGCTTTGCGCTAGGCAATAGGGAGTAAGATCGGAGGATGGGATTGCTCCTGGCTATAATGAAAGATCTCGAACAAGCTATCCATGCCGCTTTCCAATAGTTGTAAACACTATAGTACCCAGCGCTATAATAGCCCGGAGAGTCGTTAAGCTACACCGAGAGCCTTGAGCATTGACCCTGATAGGCTTGCCCACTCCATAACTCGTAATCAATTTTTAATTGTTAATTGTTAATTTTTAATTTTTAATTGAAAGAGCCGATTAATGTTTTTAGGGTAAATAAACCTATGGGTCGTGCCAAAAAAGTTGTCTTAGCCTATTCTGGAGGTGTAGATACCTCCGTTTGTATTCCCTACCTGATGAATGAATGGGGAGTGGAAGAAGTGATTACGTTGGCGGCGGATCTCGGTCAGGGGGATGAGTTGGAACCCATCCGCAAGAAAGCGCTTGATTCTGGAGCCAGTGTATCCTTGGTGGCTGATGTGACGGAAACCTTTGTGAAAGAGTATGGGTTTCCCGCTATTCAAGCCAATGCGTTGTATGAAAATCGCTATCCTTTATCGACGGCTTTAGCCCGGCCGTTGATTGCCAAACTGTTGGTGGAAGCAGCTCAGGAATATGGGGCAGATGCGATTGCCCACGGATGTACTGGTAAAGGGAATGACCAAGTGCGCTTTGACGTTGCGATTGGCGCACTCAACCCCAGTCTGAAAATCCTGGCTCCTGCACGGGAATGGGGCTTTTCCCGCGAACAAACCATTGAATACGGGGAAAAATACGGCATTCCTGCGCCCGTGACAAAGAAATCTCCCTATAGTATTGATCGTAACTTATTAGGAATGGCGATCGAAGCTGGCGTTCTGGAAGACCCCTATGCAGAGCCTCCAGAAGAAGTTTATCAGATGACCAAAGCGATCGCCGATACGCCCAATGAACCGGAATATATTGAGATTGGGTTTGAAAAAGGTCTACCCGTTTCCCTTAATGGTCAGGCGATCGATCCAGTGGCTTTAGTTACCCAATTCAATCAAATAACCGGAAACCATGGTATCGGTCGCATTGATATGATTGAAAACCGTCTCGTGGGGATTAAATCCAGGGAAATTTATGAAACCCCAGCTCTCTTAGTCCTCATCCAAGCACACCGGGATTTAGAAAGCTTAACCCTCACTGCTGATGTGACCCAATATAAGCGGGGAATTGAGCAAACCTACAGTCAATTAGTGTATAACGGACTCTGGTTCTCTCCTCTGAAGGGAGCGTTAGATGGCTTTATCGCCAATACTCAAGAGCGAGTCACTGGTACAGTACGAGTCAAACTGTTCAAAGGTTCAGCCACGGTCGTCGGCCGCAAATCTGACAAGAGCCTCTATAGTCTAGACTGGGCTACGTACGGTGAAGAAGACGTATTTGACCATAAAGCGGCTGAAGGCTTCATCTATATTTGGGGACTCCCCACTCGGTTGTGGTCTCAGCAAACCTAGAGTGAGAAATGGGGGATAGGGGGACACTAAAGATGGTCTGTTCCCTATTCCCTATTTCCTATTCCTATTTTTTCGCTGTCCGAGCCATATCTAAAAAGCTTTTCATATTGGCTCCAGGACGACGGCGACTCATGCTTGTCCCTGTATTCATGTATTTGGTTGCAAACCCTCCTTCGACAACAGGTTGAGCCGGTTTTGCTGGAGCAACTGCTTTTGGTGCAGGAGTTGGTGCAGGAGGGGCTTCCTGTTTCACTGCTTTCTGTTTTGCCTTGATGGAAGTTTTGGTTTTCTTCGGCGCTGGTGCAGGAACTTCAGCAGCCGGGGCAGGTGCTTCAGTCGCCGGGGCAGGAGTAGCTACCGGTGGAGCCTCCGTTTTTGGAGTCTCATCAAACTGAACTTGAAAGTTATCTTTTTTGCCACCAAGTAAATTTTTTAGAAATGCCATAGTTAAAAATACTCCTAAGAGTTCTAAGGGTTGATCGAGTAGATAGGGATTGGGGCTATCTATAGAGCATAAACTTCATGAAGAATTTTAAGTTTTGTTGGCATCTAGGACAAGATTGATTGAATTTTATTTACAATTCTTTACAAAAATCCTGATATGGATAATCTTAAAGTTTTTACCAAAACAGTAAAATATTATTAACAAACTTTTTAATTGAAACTAAATTGCTACAACCGAATTTTCTTCCGGTGCGTAGGGAGCACATTGTTCACAGGTGATTTTCAATTCTTCTGGCTCTAATCGATCATTTTGTGTACCTAAAAAGTCTTTCATTATTTGGACTGGGTGATAAGATGCTCCCTCCCAAAATATAAAAGGTAGATTGAACGTTCAAGTGGTGTTCCTTTTGATTTTTTCTCTCATTCATTTCTTTTTTTTCGATCCATTCATTTTCATTGGGTTGGACTAAGTATTGACCCAACCTACACTCTAACGCACCCATTACCCATTACCGTGCGAAGCGCTATAAAATTAATCCGTATCTAACCTATAGTGCGTGTATGACAGCCGAAATTATTTGTGTGGGCACAGAGTTACTCCTGGGAGATATTCTCAATCGTAATGCTCAGTTTTTAGCTCAAGAATTGGCAAAGTTGGGGATTCCCCATTACTATCAAACGGTCGTGGGCGATAATGTAGAGCGGCTGAAAAATGCGATCGCCACCGCCCTCGATCGACAGTCAGAAATTATACTCTTTACCGGAGGACTCGGACCCACGCCCGATGACCTCACCTGTGAAACCATTGCCTCCTTCTTTGAAACTCACTTAATTGAGCGCCCGGAAGTCATCGCTGACATTGAAGCCAAATATGCCCAACGGGGACGCACTATGAACCCCAGCAACCGCAAACAGGCGCTCACCCCAGAAGGAGCCATGATTTTGCCTAATCCCAGTGGAACAGCTCCGGGAATTATCTGGCATCCGCATCCTCATTTAACCCTCATGACGTTTCCTGGAGTGCCCAGTGAAATGCATCGCATGTGGAAAGAAACAGCCGTTCCGTATCTCAAACAACAGGGATGGGGCGAAACTATGATTTATAGCCGTACCCTCAAGTTTTGGGGCATTGGGGAATCGGCTTTAGTGGACAAAATACCCGAAGTCTTTGAATATAAAAACCCGACAGTAGCGCCCTATGCGGGCAAAGGGTTGGTGAAGCTGCGGATTTCCACTTGTGCCACATCTCAACCAGAAGCACAAGAGCTGATTAATCCCGTAGAAAGCCATATTCGAGCCATAGCAGGAGAGTATTGCTTTGGCGTGGATGACCAAACCTTAGCAGAAGTAGTTGGCCAGTTATTGTTAGAGTCTGGACAAACCTTAGCCGTCGCCGAATCTTGTACTGGGGGCGGCTTAGGGGCAGCAATTACGGCTGTACCGGGGAGTTCTGCCTACTTTAGGGGGGGAGTCATCGCCTATGATAATCAGGTCAAGATCGGCTTATTAGGGGTCAATCCGGACGATTTAGGAGCATATGGTGCAGTGAGCGATCGCATCGCTGAACAAATGGCCACAGGTATTCAACAGAAATTAAACACCGATTGGGCCCTCAGTATTACAGGCATTGCTGGCCCCGGTGGAGGCACCGCAGAAAAACCCGTCGGCTTAGTTTACATCGGATTAGCCTCACCCAATGGAGAAGTGACCCATTATCGCCAGCAGTTAGCCAGTATACTAGATCGCTCTACCCTACGGGATTTCAGCCAATCTTGGGCCTTAGATCGGCTGCGGAAACACTTGCATAAATCTTAAACTTTTGAAAACTCATGACAACAAAGGTTGCCGATCTGCGATCATTCGTTATGATCAAAGAAAGGATTAAGCCTTTGATTGACTAACCCAGTTTGAATGTACTGGGTTAGAGTTCAGCAAAAGGAGCTTCATACTGAATGGACTATATCGACGAAATCTGGGAAAAAATCAAAGAATTGGCTCGTAAACTGATTGAAGCCCTCTTAGGGCCAGATATCCAACCTGAACCAGAGCCGATTCCAATTCCCGTTAATGACCGCGAATCTAGGCGATAAACTGTTCTATCAACTGAGGATATTAAAACTTGTTGAACGTTTTGGTATTGCACGGCCCTAACCTCAATTTATTGGGGCTGCGAGAACCAGGAATTTATGGTGCGACCACTCTAGCCGAGATTAATCAACAATTGAAAGAGGATGGCAAAACCCTTCAAGTGGAGGTAACCACCCTTCAATCCAATCATGAGGGAGAGTTAGTCGATGCCATCCATCAGGCAGTAGACCGCTATCAAGGCATTGTAATCAATGCGGGAGCTTATACTCATACCAGTGTAGCTCTGCGAGATGCGATCGCTGCCGTTTCTATTCCTACCGTCGAGGTTCACCTCAGCAACATTTACCGTCGCGAACCCTTCCGCCACCACTCCTATTTAGCACCAGTGGTTGTTGGGCAAATTAGCGGTTTCGGTCCAGAAAGCTACCGTTTAGGGTTAAAAGCCCTAGTCTCTCATCAAAACTTTGGGTCTCAAACCCCATCCTTATCGTGAGGTTTAGGCATCACCTTGCCTTCAGCTTGATAAAGATATCAACTTCAGCTAAAAGCTATGGGTTAATAGCTTTTAGCTCTTTGTTCATCAAGCTTTCTTAGGCTTTTGCTTCTTCTTAGCCAAGGGCAAAAATCGGTCGAGAGCAGCCTTAAGCTGATCCAGTTCGTCTTCAATATTTCCCTCACGAGCAGCTCGGCCAATACATTCAGTTAAATGTTCATCTAAAATAATCCGAGAAACTCGATCAATTGCTCCCCGTACTGCAGCCAGTTGGATCAACACATCAGGACAGGGGGTACTTTGTTGTACCATCCCTTTAATCCCTCGGACGTGACCCTCAATTCGCGAGAGTTGATTGACAATTTGCCTCAAGGATTCTTCACTATGAACATGGGGATGTAGGGTATGGGGTTCATGGGGATGGTGATGATGGGGTAAAGACTCAGAAGGATTAGGAGATGGGAAGTGGGTCATGGGATAAAGGTCAATATTGCCAGCCGTGATAACTTGGAGCATGATATTAATTGTAGAACACATTTGAGTTTATGACTCCTGAAGATATTAATAAAGTATTAGACGAGTTATTTGGGGACCAGATTACTGAGGTAAGTCCAGGTTCGTGGAAAATAAATCGGGAAAATTTGCGATTATTAGTACTGCTCTCCGACGATGAATCTTGGGTCATGGGGTTAGCACCAATGGCTCCAGTTGAAGAAGCTAAACCCTTTTTTGAAGACCTATTAGAGTCCAATTTTGAATTCACCCAAGAAACTCGTTATGCTATCCATCAAGGGGTGATATGGGTGGTTTATCGCCATCAGCTAGAGGGATTAAAACCAGAACCCTTTGCTGAGGCAATTGGCCGGTTAACCCGCTTGCAAGAAGAAGGTTTAACTCCTTATTTCCAATCCCAATTAGAACGACAATTACGGATGATTGTAGAAGCCTCCAAAGCCCAAGGACAAACCCGAGAAAGTACCCTGCAAACACTGCATCGATTTTATGAAGAAGGTATGATGGGAGAATTATCGGAAAATGCCCAAGAACGGGAGCAAGTTCTAGCTGCTTGGAAAAAGCAACTCGAGCGACTCTGGCCAGAGGTATAACCATGGATGCAACACGCCCGAAGAGATTAACTCCCTATTTGTTTTTGCTGCCTGCCCTACTAATTTTAAGCTTAACCGTATTTTGGCCCGCTTTACAAGCCATTTACTTAAGCCTATTTAACTATGATTTGATCGGTCAACAAACTCAATGGATGGGGTTAAAAAACTTCCAGCGATTAGGGAGCGATCGCATCTTTTGGCAAACTCTCAGAAATACTCTCCTTTATCTGCTCTGTGTTGTCCCTTTACTGGTTATCCTTCCCCTAGGATTGGCCATTTTAGTCAATCAAAAAATCAAGGGTATCAGTGGATTTAGAGCCGCCTTCTATACCCCCGTAATTATTTCTATGGTCGTCGCCGGAATTGCCTGGCGATGGCTCTATGCAGAAAATGGCTTATTTAACCAAGCCTTAAGTTTTTTTAATCTACCCACGATTCCCTGGTTAACCAGTCCCCAATGGGCCATTTATAGCGTCATGGTCGTCACCATTTGGAAAGGACTGGGCTATTATATGGTTATCTATTTAGCAGGTCTACAAAGTATTCCCCAGGAACTCTACGAAGCTGCTGCTATTGATGGTTCAGATGGCATCATCAAGCATTGGGATCTTACCCTACCGTTGATGAAACCCTATTTGTTTTTAGTCGCCGTTATCTCCGCTATTTCTGCCACTAAAGTTTTTGAAGAAGTGTATATCATGACCCAGGGAGGGCCGAGAAATAGCTCTAAAACTTTGGTTTATTATGTTTATGAACAAGCTTTTCAGAGGTTGGAAATGAGTTATGCTTGTACAATTGGGCTAGTCTTGTTTTTAGTGATTATGGGATTGTCTATTGTGAATTTAAGGTTAAAAAAAATCTCATCATGAACTCAGTTTTGTTATGATATCCCTATTCATCTACCAACAGAATCGTTGCTTTGGCAGAGCGAGCTACATGTTTCCGAAGTGCTAACTCTCCATCCATGGTCTACTCTACTGTTCAGCTCTTTACTTTCCCTACTTATTCTAGCCCTCTTTCGGCAGAGTGACAAAAGAGGGATAGGTGGTGGATTGAAAAGAGCCATGGGAGTATCTCAATTGAACAAAAATTACGTTAAACTCAGAAAGCATCAATGGGTTCACCTACCGTTGAATTGAGGAGTGTAGATTATGAAGCATTATTTACAAAAGATCCTAAGCGTAGGAGCGATCGCCCTCGGAACTGCCCTCGGAACGCTCAGTTTTAATCCCCAACCCGCCCAAGCGCAAGCCGCCTATGGCAGTTATATCGGTGTTGGGCCTGCTGTTGGTTTGGTTGAAGGGGGGAATGCTAACCGGCAAATTGCAGGAGTTATTGCTGTGCGCTACAAATTCCTAGAAATTCCCCTCTCCATGCGGGTACAAGGGTTTATTTTGGGCGGATCGGCGGCAGTCGTTCCCACTGTATCCTATGATTTCCCTCTCAACTGGCAAACCGATGCCTATATTGGTGCAGGCTATTCCTTTGCCAATGGGAATAATGTTTCACCCTTAGGGAATCAAAACGGCTTTGCCCTACAACCAGGAATTGATTACATGATTCCATCGAGTAATGCGGTGATTTTTGGTAATGCAGTCATTGCCTTTGATGCCTATCGAAACACAGGAGAAACGGCAGTTTCTCTGCAAGGGGGAATTGGGTTGAGATTTTAGTGGGGCCAAGTGTAGTGATACAATTCAATTGCATTACTATTACTTAAGTACAGGGGCTGGACGTGGTTCAAGCACCATTATCAAATTCATCTCAGGGGTTAGGGCGATCCCATAACCCCGCTACTCTCCCTAATGAATCCTCATTAGCGGTATGGCTCGATCGCCTCAGCGATCGGATTATTAACGGAAAACGGCTCACCCAAGCAGAAGCTCTGGAACTGACGCAAATTCAAGGTCAGGACAACATCCTCTTACTTTGTGCCGCAGCCGATCGCGTGCGTCAAGAATGCTGTGGTAATGTCGTAGATTTGTGCAGTATCGGCAACGTTAAATCGGGCAGTTGCTCGGAAAATTGTGGCTTTTGTGCCCAGTCTGCTCACCATCCAGGCAAAGATTCCCCCATTTACGGACTCAAATCCACAGAAGAAATTTTAGCCCAAGCCAAAGCAGCCGCAGCCGCAGGCGCTAAACGGTTCTGTCTAGTCAGTCAGGGACGGGGGCCAAAATATAGCTCTTCCCAATCCCAAGAATTTGAACAGGTTTTAGAAACCGTTCGTCAAATTATTGACCAAACTGAGATTAAGCCCTGTTGTGCCCTCGGCGAAGTCACCCCAGAACAAGCTCAAGCCTTAAAAGAGGCCGGAGTCACTCGCTATAACCATAACCTAGAAGCCTCTGAGGACTTTTTCCCCTCCATCGTCAGTACCCACCAATGGCGCGATCGCGTGGAAACGATCAAAAACCTCAAAGCCGTTGGCATTCAAGCCTGTGCTGGCGGTATTTTAGGCATGGGGGAAAGCTGGGAAGATCGGGTCAATTTAGCCCTCTCCCTCCGGGAATTAGACGTAGAATCTGTGCCCTTAAATCTACTTAATCCCCGGGAAGGAACGCCCTTAGGGGAACGTTCCCAACTCGATCCCTACGAAGCTCTGAAGGCGATCGCCATTTTCCGCCTCATCCTACCCGAACAAATCATCCGCTATGCCGGTGGACGGGAAACTGTCATGGGAGAACTGCAAGCCCTAGGACTGCAAGCTGGCATTAACGCCATGCTCATTGGTCACTATCTCACCACCCTAGGACAACCTCCAGAAGCCGACCATCAAATGCTCGCTTCTTTAGGACTTGAAGGGGGAGAAGCCCCCATTCCTGGAGGGCATTGAAATCCAGCAATGTGATTCGTTTAAATGAACTGTTGTGGGCGTTCATTGGCCTGCTTCTTACCATTGGGGGAACCTTTTTAGAAGCCTTTATTGCCTCCCCCATGTGGTCTTTTCGAGACCATCTTTTATCCCTCCATTCCCTAGGTGTAACCTATCAGATTGGAGGCGTTTTATTAGTGGGGTGCATGGGAGGTAAAAAAGCCGGAGTTTTATCTCAAATCGGTTATTTAATCATGGGCTTAACCTGGTTTCCCGTATTTTCCCAAGGAGGAGGATTAGGCTATCTCCAAGAACCCTCCTTTGGCTATTTGCTCGGATTCATTCCTGGAGCCTGGATTTGTGGTATTTTGGCGTTTCGCTTTCCTCCACGCCTGGAATTTTTAGCCCTGAGTTGCCTGGGGGGATTAGTCAGTATTCATCTGACAGGTATCTTATATTTAAGTTTGACTGAGCTATTTTCTTGGACTCCAGAAAGCAGCCAACAGCTCTTAAATACAATTATACAATATTCTCTGTTTCCCCTTCCCGGACAACTGGTGGTTGCTTGTGCAGCAACAGTCATTGCTTACCTCTTGCGCCATTTGATGTTTTATTAAATGAATAATACAGCTAACTTGCTCGATGAAATTCAAGAAAAATCCCTTATTTTGGATATTGGCGTTAATTAGTTTAATATTGGATCACCTAGCTAAGTTTTGGACGATCCAGAATTTTGAATTACATGAGAGTTGGCCGCTCATACCCGGTGTTTTCCATTTGACCTACGTGCGCAATTATGGCGCTGCCTTTAGCTTATTTAGTGAAAATGGAGAATGGTTGCGTTGGCTATCCTTGGGGGTGAGTTTGGCTCTCATGGGTTTGGCATTGTATGGGCCAAAAATGACTCGCTGGGAGCAGGCGGGTTATGGCTTTATTTTAGGGGGTGCTTTAGGCAATGGCATTGACCGGTTTGTGGCTGGGTATGTGGTGGATTTTCTCGATTTTCGATTGATTCGCTTTCCAGTCTTTAATTTAGCGGATGTCGCCATTAATATCGGTATTATTTGTTTGTTAATCGCTACAATTTATCCGGAAATGAGAACCAAGAAAAAGGCTTAATACCCAGAGCCAATCTTCCGGTATGGTGATGGTGTAAGTTCTATAGCAATTGATGCAGCTTTTGATAAAGGAAAACGTTTGATGCAAATTACCAATACCATCCACTTCCGAAACCTCAAAGGGGATATTTTCGGGGGGCTAACTGCCGCCGTCGTTGCCTTACCGATGGCCCTCGCTTTTGGAATTGCCTCGGGTGCTGGCGCTTCTGCGGGGTTATGGGGGGCGATCTTAATCGGATTTTTCACCGCTTTGTTTGGCGGTACTCCCAGCCTGATCTCCGAGCCTACCGGCCCGATGACGGTTATTGTGACAGCAGTAATTGCCGAATTAATGGCCAAAAATCCAGATAGCCCAGAAACTGGTCTGGCCATGGCTTTTACCGTGGTGATGATGGCAGGAGTTTTTCAAATTATCTTCGGTGTCCTGCGACTGGGAAAGTATATTACAATGCTTCCCTATAACGTCATTTCGGGTTTTATGACCGGAATTGGTGTGATTCTGATTTTTCTGCAAATTGCTCCGTTTATCGGGCAACAAACCCCCCCTGGTGGGGTACTTGGGGTAATTAAAGCATTCCCGGATTTAATTTCTAATATCAGTCCCTGGGAAACCTTTTTAGGGTGGATTACTTTAGGAATTTTGTTCTTTTATCCCACACAACTGAAAAAACTTATGCCGCCTCAACTGGTGGCTTTGGTGATTGGAACGGGTATCTCTTTGATGTTTTTTAGAGATATTGATATCCGCACGATCGCCACTATTGGAGAAATCACTCCCGGTTTACCAGAACTGCACATGCCGACATTTACCCCAGGCACTTTGCGGTTAATGTTTGTGAATGCGATGGTTTTAGGCATGGTCGGTTCCATTGATTGCCTCTTAACCTGTTTAGTATCGGATAGTTTGACTCGGACTGAACATAAATCGAATAAGGAATTAATCGGTCAAGGGGTTGCCAATTTAATTACCGGTTTGTGTGGGGGCATTGCGGGTTCTGGGGCAACGACCGCCACTGTAGTCAGTATTCAAGCTGGAGGACGCACTGCTTTAGCGGGAATTAGTCGCGCTTTAGCCTTATTAATTGTGGTGTTATGGGCCGCCCCGTTAACTTCAGGAATTCCCCTGGCTGTTTTAGCTGGAATCGTCTTAAAAGTGGGGATTGATATTATTGATTGGGGATTCCTGAAACGGGTTCATACAATTTCTTGGAAGGCTGCTGGAATTGTTTATAGTGTGGTTCTTCTGACGGTGTTCGTGGATTTAATGGTGGCGGTAGCGGTGGGCGTTTTCATCGCCAATATTTTAACCATTGAACGTCTGGATGAACTGCAATCTCAGTCTGTCAAAGCGATTACTGATGCCGACGATCAAATCGTAATGAGTCAGGAAGAAAAGGGAATTTTAGATGCGGCTAATGGTCGGGTTTTGCTGTTCCATTTGAGCGGGCCGATGATTTTTGGGGTAGCGAAAGCGATTTCCAGAGAACATGGTGCGATTGGGAGTTATGATGTGTTGATTGTCGATTTGAGTGAAGTGCCGATTCTTGGTGTTACTTCTTCTTTGGCGATCGAAAATGCGATCCAAGAGGCGATCGATGATGGACGAGATGTAATTGTGGTTGGGGCAACCGGAAAGGTGAAACGTCGTTTAGAAAAGCTCGGTATTGCTGGCTTAATTTCCGGCGATCGCTGGATGGGCGATCGCCTAACCGCCCTGAAGGAAGGTTTACACATAGTTCGGCAAAAACAAGCCTCGAATACCATTTCTCTTTAATGCTCCCTATCGATCCTGGGGAAGGCAAGGGGCCCCCAGCCCCTTATTTGGGCTTGAGGGTCTTGATTAAAAAGTAGAACCCAATGGTTAGAGCGAGGATGATGGAAGAAATACCGAATAGAACGAGGGGATGGAACTTACTGATATCGAGGATGATGACTTTGCGGGCGATCGCCACCATGGCCACCAGGAAAATGATTTCCACATGGATGACTTCTTCTTCGAGATAGACCTTAGTAGCTTCAATCAGTTCTAAGCCAATGATAATCAATAAAAAATAATCAAATATTTTTAGAATTTCTTGGATATTGAGCAATAAGAAATGAGGCTTGTTTTGCATTTGCTCAAATAAGATGAAGCCTAATTCAATCGTGCCTAAAAAAACGACAAAAACCAGCATTAACAACAAAAAGAAGGCAATGAGACGTTCAAATGTCTCTAAAAACTTCTTCATAATTTTAATCAATCGATTCATACTCTCCTCTTAAAGATAGTCAGTTTTAAAGTTGTTAACGGGTAGACTCAGAGTTATTGCAGGAGATGATGACCCTAGGTATAAAGAATCGAGAACTTTTAGCTAGAGAGAAACATCAGTTAAATTAGAGAGAGTCGTATCTCCTCCGAACTGATTTAACTAAGGCAACCTATGAGTTCTCAACCTCCTGGCCCTCCGAATAACCTTCTGGGTACACTTACCCAAGTCGCGCAAACGATCCAAGCAAAAGTTCAACTTGCACAACTGGCCCTGAAACCAAAGGCCCGGGTGGCTAAACTGATGGTGGAGGAGACGGAAGGAGAAGCACCCAAGGAATATCCCCTATTGGGCGATCGCATTCTGATTGGACGCTCTTCAAAATCCTGCGATATTGTGATTCGGAACCCGGTCGTGAGCCAGATCCATTGTTCCTTGATTCGGGACTCAAAACAAGGGTTTACGATTAAAGACGAGGGGGCAACGAATGGTATCTATCGGGGGCGGCGAAAAGTACCGGAAATGCGCCTTTATCATGGCGCTCTCCTGACGCTGGGGCCCCCAGAATTACAAGCTTCGGTTACCCTGCGCTATACCAATCCCCCCCCTTGGCCGATTCAGGTGCTGCGCTATAGTGCCTATGGGTTGGGCGGTTTAACCGCCTTGGTGACGCTCGCCATTTTAATGGAATGGCAAAAAGTTAATATTTCTCCTTTGCCCCGCAATATTCAAGGACCGGTGATTGTGTATGCGCGGGATAATGAAACCCCACTCGTGCCTCCCACCAATCAAGCTCACTTAGAACTCCCTCGCCTTTCTGAGTTTTCCCCCCATCTGGCTAAAGCTCTGATCGCTTCAGAAGATAGCCGCTTTTATTGGCATTTTGGGGTCGATCCCATTGGTACACTTCGGGCTATTCGGGCGAATTTGAGAGGAGGAGGAATTCAACAAGGCGGAAGCACCATTACCCAACAGTTGGCTCGCAGTTTATTTCGGGAGTATGTGGGCACATCAGATACGGCCGATCGTAAACTGCGGGAGGCGATTGTGGCTCTGAAATTAGAGACGTTTTATAGTAAGGATACTTTGCTACTCACCTATCTAAATCGGATTTTTATTGGGGGTGCAAACTATGGTTTTGAAGATGCGGCGCAGTATTATTTGGGTAAGTCAGCGAGGGATCTCACCCTTTCTGAAGCAGCAACTTTAGTGGGCATGTTACCGGCTCCCAATAGTTTTAATCCGATTCGAGATTATCAGGCAGCGATTCGTCAACGGGATGGGGTGTTGTATCGGATGGAAAAATTGGGGATGATTTCCGTAGAGGAAGCGAACCGAGCGAGGCGATCGCGCATTCAAGTTAACCCCAAGGCCCTAGAACAGTTTAATCGCTCCATTGCTCCCTATTTCCATGATTATGTGTTTATGGAATTGGAGGAATTATTAGGAACGGGTTTGGCGCGAGAGGGCAATTTTATTATTGAAACCGGTTTAGATCCGCAGATGCAAGAAATTGCCGAGCAAAATCTGGAACAGGCGATCGCCACCACGGGAGAAAATTTTAATTTTGACCAGGGCGCGCTAGTCACCCTCGATAGTCAAACCGGAGAAATTTTAGCCCTATCCGGCGGTAAAAATTATCGCGAGAGTCAATTTAATCGGGCCGTGCAAGCCTATCGTCAACCTGGATCGACCTTTAAAGTATTTGCCTATGCTGCTGCTCTAGAAGAGGGCATTTCCCCTTGGAAAACCTATTCCTGTGCCCCTTTAACTTGGCAAGGTCAATCCTATCGGGGCTGCGAGCGCAGTGGCGGGGCGATTGATATGGCCGTTTCTATGGCCCAATCGGAAAATTCGGTGGCTCTGCGTATCGCTCAGGACGCAGGTTTAAATGATGTGGTGCGTATGGCTCGGATGTTGGGTATCAATGCTGACTTAAAGGCGGTTCCCGGTTTAATCCTGGGTCAAAGTGAAGTCACCCCCCTAGAAATGACTGGCGCATTTGCCGTTTTTGGCAATTCTGGAGTATACCATCGCCCCCATGCCATTCGCCGCATTCTGGACAGCAGTGATTGTGCTGTACCCAATCAAATGGATACCTGTCGGGTGATTTATGATTATGCCCAAGATCCAAAAGGGAATTACTCCGTACTTTCACCGGAAGTCGCGAAAACCATGACTGCGTTGTTACAAGGAGTAGTGAGTCAGGGCACTGGAGGTAATGCGTATTTGGGATGGGGAGAAGCAGGAAAAACGGGAACAACCAATAATGGGGTGGATCTGTGGTTTGTTGGCTATATTCCTAGTCGCAGTTGGGTGACGGGGATTTGGTTAGGAAATGATGATAATACACCGACCTATGGCAGTAGCGCTCAAGCGGCTCAGGTTTGGGGGGATTATATGGGGGATTTGATGGATTGACATACTCGACTGGCTTATTCATTGCGATCGGTCATTGGCGATCGTTAGAATTATTGAGTTTAGTTAATAAAAGTTAATAATAAAGCCTAAATATTTCATACAGGACAAGGCATAATATGTGCAACTAAAATCCAGCATTTATAGTTCTAAAATTGCTCTGTATTGAGTAGCGAGTTGTTTTCTCGGTTCTGGCTCCCCACTAGAATTGTGATAATTTTGTAAAATAAATTTACATCAGCACATTAATCACCCATCCATGACCACCCAATTTAGTGCCACTCAATCGGTTAACCTCAATGTTCCGCCCCAACCGATTCCCATTCAGCATTATCTACGGCAACCCAAACGTCTCGTTAATGCCTTGACTGCTGAAAGTCAAATTGAACACTTAAGTGACGAAATTTGTCGGCTGAAAATGCGTCCTTTGACGTTTATGATGTTTACCTTCCAACCGACAGTAGACCTAAAGGTTTGGGCAGATGCTCGCGGAAATGTACAATTGCAATCGGTCAATTGTCACATTCGAGGTATTGAATATATTAATCAGCGGTTTCGTCTAGACTTAAAAGGTAAACTTTGCCCCCAACAATATGGCGATCGCACAACTCTTCATGGAAAAGCCAACTTAGTCGTGCAAGTAGAACTGCCACCCCCCTTGAATCTCACCCCATCCTATATCCTTGAAAATACGGGGAATGGATTACTCAGAAGTGTCCTTTTAACTATTAAACAGCGTTTGATGCACCAACTGCTGTGGGATTATCGCCATTGGGTACAGAATAGTCAATCCTTGGATAAGCCTCAGCCATCCAATGCTCCAAACTTAGAAGCCTTAGTTAATCCCCATCAGGCTTAGTCCTCCTGATGAAAATAGAGGGATCGCTGATTAGCTATTATTAACGGGAAACGTCGATCGCTTTAGGGCTAAGATAATGGTATGAACACTTAGGGGCATCTTCAAAGATGAAACGTTATCCAGAAGCTCAGACCCATCCCTCCAGTTTTAGCCAGGCTTGGCGCGCTCTCTCTCTTCATTATCTTACCCCTTGTGTTCTCTTGGCCCTCGGAACCGCCAGCAATATCATTTATGCCCATGTTCCTCTCGTCGCTTTTGCTGCAATGAGTGGAGTAATGTTACAGAAGCGAAAGGCGATCGCCATTTCAGCGATGATTTGGTCGATCAATCAACTCATTGGCTTTGCCATCCGAGGGTATCCCCTCTCTGGAAGTGCCTTCACCTGGGGGGCGCTTATGGGAATAGGAACCCTCGGCGTTGCCTTCTTTGCCAGTCAAAAACCGACCTTTAGCCAGAATACTTGGGTTGGTCATCTCCTCTGGAATTTGATTGCCCTTATTGGTGGTTTTGTTCTGTATCAAGGTCTGATTTTATTGGCCTATCCTCTACTCAGTGACGGTCATTTCATTGACTCGGCGATCGTTTTGCGATTATTCGTCAAACAAATGACTTGGGGAGGAGCGATCGCTCTTGGGTACAACCTCTTACTCTGGCGTACCCAAAATGTTACCTTATCCAAAACTCATCCGCAATAAACGGCTCAAAAAAATGACACACTTTTCCCCTTGGGTAACTCCCCTGAACCATCGCACCATTGAACCCCTCTATGGAGGACACCAGATCGAATACGAAGACTTTCCTTGCACGATTGATATCACCGGCCCTTTACTCTACACCCTATTTCAAGAGCGTTGGCAAGACGTGCAAATTGGTCATGTTGTCGAAGGAAGTGTCTTAGAACTCGAATTTACCGAAGCACCCAAAATCTGTATTCTCTATGATGGCTATCTTACCGTCGTCACCCAAGCCTGGCACTTGCACCTGTGTCTCGAAGAACACCTAGGTGGGCCCTTATGCAAAACGCCCCCAGAACTGCGCCAACAACGACTCATTCAACGAGCGTCTCTCTACCGTCGCCTGAATGAAAAGGGACAACCCCGCAGTTGGGGGATTCAGTTTTGGAATGGAGCGGGAGAAAAAATGATGAATTTATTTTTACCCAATCCATTTTTAGGGGAGGATGAAGACCTTTTACCCGTGGGTAAACCTCGGTTAGAAAAGCTGAGTTTGTACGAAGAATTACGCCAGATTTATGTGTTAGGGACTCAACCTATTCCCTACAACCACAATCCCCTCAAACGTCCTTACCTTTCCGTCTGTCGCTCCAGTCGCTGTTATCCCTCGCGCCAGTGGAAACCCATCTATGAGGCACTCCAGCAAGCGGTAGAAGAAACCGGTGCTGAGGTCACGGTCATGAACGCAGGCTGCTTAGAGGTTTGTAAACTCGGCCCCGTCGTTTTTTACTCTGGAGATAGAACCTGGTACACCCGCGTTACCCCAGAAGTAGCCAAGCAAATTGTTCAAGATCATGTTATTGAAGGTAAACAAGTCTCTAAACATCTCTATCCCTCCAACTAATGATGATATAGCAGTGAACTTGTTAAGTTAGGATGCTTAGCTTATGATTTGAGGCGATAGGCAATAGAAAATGTCCTAACTCTCCCTTTCGCTGCTATACCATACTGGAGGGAATAAAGCGAACTTGCCCCCTTACTCATCGGATAAAATCAATTGTTTGCGGTGAGTATGACGCACGGAAAACTCCGGTGAATCTAAAGAATTTTCAGAACCACGACTAATGAATTCAAACAGATAAACCACATCCATGGGACGCAATAGAGTTCCGTCATTGCGGCAACTGCCCAGATAACGAATGTGGGCTAAACCGTCAGCAGAAAATGATTCTAACTCTAATTCAAATAACTGTTCGCGAAGGTTAACCCGTTTACGTTTGCCAGATTTAGTTTTCCCTTCCTTGATGATTTCCTGGCGGTCTAAAATAGACTCAATCCAATCTTGCCATTCCTGGGAAGTGACTGCCACCGAACACTCTAGGATAATCTGATATTCTGCCCGCTCTAACAACTTGGCGCTGCTTTTCCCTTTTAAGGGGACTTCTATCGCCTCGTAAAGGGGACATTCCGCAGGCAGTTGGGCGCGAAGACGCTGTAAAAAGTCTTCTGGCGCTACTGGCTGGGTTAATTCAAAATCGACTAATTCGCCACTGCTCGTGATGCCTAATGAGAGGGCACTGGCAACCATGATGCGGGGGCCAGGATGATATCCTCCACTATAGGAAACGGGTAAGCCAGCCCGACGTACTGCCCGGTCAAGCAGTCTTAACCAGTCTAAATGACTGATTTGCCCCATTTCTCCTTGTTTGCCCCATTTGACTCGTAAGCGTTGAACCGGCGGTACTTTCGTATTGTCGCGAACTTCTAGAGCGGGAATGGGAGGTGGGGTAACGACGATATTATGGCCGAAGTTGGTTCCACAGACTCCGCAGTGGGAACAACTGTCAAAGGAACAGTCGGGAACGGTGGTGGCTTCGAGGGCGCGTTTAAGGTCATCTTTGAGCCAGGTTTTGGTAATTCCGGTGTCGATGTGATCCCAAGGGAGGGGTTGATCTAAAAGAGATTCAGATGAGGAGGTGTTTTCTGCAAGGTGGTCAGGTAGAGCGTGCCAGGTTCCTTCGGTAATTTGGCGATATTTCCAGGTGAGTCCAGCCCGATCGATCGCCTCTTCCCAAGCATTATAAGCTGTGTCAAGGCTTTCCCACCAGGCATCCATCCCCGCGCCACGCTTCCAGGCTTCCAGAATAACTGGACCGAGTTGGCGATCGCCCCTTGAAAGAAAATCTTCCATGGCCGATAATCGGATATCGGTAAAATGGGCCTTGACTCCCCGCATCTGCCGAAATTCTTCACGCAGTAAGTCCTGCTTGCGTGCAAATGCTGCGGTAGACACGCTATGCCACTGAAAAGGCGTATGAGGTTTAGGCGTAAAGTTGGAGATGGTAAGGGTAACCCCCAAGCGTTTGCGAGTGCGAGTATAACATTCTTGCTGGAGCCAATGGACCGTTTCAGCAATGCCTAACACATCTGCGTCCGTTTCTCCAGGCAAGCCAATCATAAAGTAAAGTTTAACCCGATCCCATCCCTGATCGTAAGCACTCTTTACCCCGCGCAAGAGTTCTTCATTGGTCAACCCTTTATTAATAATGTCGCGCATTCGTTGCGTTCCCGCTTCGGGAGCAAACGTGAGAGAACTTTTGCGCGTCCCTCCAACGATGTTACCAATGTTTTCATCAAAGCGGTCTACCCGTTGACTGGGAAGGGAGAGGGCAATTTTCTTTTCTTGAAGACGGTTTCTGAGTTCGAGTCCGACAGCAGGAAGGGCAAGATAGTCAGAACAACTGAGGGAAAGGAGGGAGATTTCATTATAGCCCGTAGTTTGAATCCCTTGTTCGATCGCCTCAATCACCGCATCTGGGTCAACATCTCGCGCTGGACGAGTGAGCATTCCCGGTTGGCAAAAGCGGCAACCTCTGGTGCATCCGCGCCGAATTTCCATAGTTAAACGGTCGTGGATGGTTTCAATATAGGGCACAAGGGCGACGGAATAGGCGGGCATGGGGGGAGCCGTTCGTCGTAAAATGCGATCGGGTACATCATCACGCAGGGGAACCACGCTTCCGTCTGGCATGGGTTGATAAAATTGGGGCACATAGACTCCGGGGATTTGCGCCAGATCCAGGAGTAAATCTAAGCGGCTTAAGGTATTATTTAAACCTTCTTCGACAATTAAGCCAATTTCTGTCAGCAATTCCTCCCCATCTCCCAGAGCCATAAAATCAAAGAATTGGGCATAAGGTTCCGGGTTGGATGTAGCGGTTTGTCCACCGGCAAAGACTAGGGGAAAATCACCTTGGTTGCGCTCTTCCCAGGTGAGGGGAATACGGGCAAGATCGAGCATTTCCAGGATATTGGTGGCTCCGAGTTCGTAGCTGAGACTAAAGCCAATGATATCGAATTCTTGCAGAGCGCGACGAGATTCAAGGGCAAAGAGAGGGGTTTGGGTCTCCCGGAGTTTAGCACTGAGGTCGGGGCCGGGTAAATAAGTGCGATCGCACAGTTGGCGGGGTTGGGCATTAATAATATTGTATAGAATTTGATGTCCCAGATTGGATGAGCCTAATTCATACAATTCTGGATAACTCAATACCCAATGCACCTGAGTCTCTGACCAAGATTTATAGGCTGCCCCTAATTCATTACCGATATAGCGAGCGGGTTTATGGATATCAGGGGTCAGTAATTGATCGATAGCAATAACCATAAGTTCACCTCTCGTATAATCTGTGTTCTCGATATGACGATTACGCCGTCAGTGGGAGTGATCGTACAAACCTCTAGGATATCGTAGGAACGATTCGCCTGTCTTTTAGGTTTGAGAGCGATCGCGATAAAATCAAGAGAAACCCCGGTTCAGCTTATGCAACTCAAATCCTATCCTAGAGATTACTTGCCCTCAGCTCAAGATTTACCCGACTCAGATGAAACCCCTGTGGATAACGAACTGCAAGATTTAATCCCCACTCTCCTCAAAGCAATGTTGGCCTCTATTTGGTCAGAGCGCATGGATTGGTTTTTTGGGGTAGATATGGGAGTTTACACCGATCCAAACCAACTCGCAATTGTCCCCGATGGATTTTTGAGTATCGGTGTGCCCAGAATCATTGATGAAGGTTTACGCTTATCTTATGTTCTTTGGGAAGAGCAACAAGTGCCGACTTTAGTGTTAGAGGTAGTCTCAAAAACACCAAGGGGAGAATATGTTGAGAAAAAACAAAAGTATGCTCAACTGGGAGTTCTCTACTATGTAATTTATAATCCCCTACGGAAAAAGAAACAGAAGCTAGAGGTTTATCAACTTGAGGGAGGTAAATATCAATTATTACCTGGGGAACCGATAGGGTTATCCCAACTGAATTTAGGTATCGGTAGAGATCGAGGGACTTATCAAGGCATTACCAGAGAATGGCTCTATTGGTATGATGAGAATGGCGATCGCTATCCGACTCCAGAGGAGAGAGCAGAAAGTGCTGAACGAGAGCTAGAGAAGGAACGTCAAGAAAAAGAACTAGAAAGCGATAGAGCCGATCGCGCCGAATTGGATTTACAACAGCTACGCGAGAAACTAAAACAATTAAATATCGATCCCGATGCTCTATTGTAGTTTCTTCAGAGTACAAATCACAAAATAATCTTAAACCTATAAATTCACCCCTAATTCAGCTAACATTTCATCCGATGTTTCTTCAATATTGATTGCACCAGATGCTCTCAAATGGTTATTGAGAGCATCAGATGGAATTGTGTAATCTATTACTTGAACAGCAATGAATAGAGTATTGGAGTCTTGAATAATTGCATCCCACCAAAACCAGTATCTTGGTTCAATGGATAAATCAAACCAACTAATCCAATCCATTACTGACCATTTCTCTTGTTCTATTTCTTGCACAACCGTCCCTTTAAAATTATTCCATTCTCCGTGTCTCTGTGTCCTCCCCACTCAAATTTTAAAAGCATTCCCTTGAGAGTTACCCAGCTTCAGGACTTCTCTTATAGGTATCATTACTTTAACCAATCGATCTGGCTAAACCTTGATCCCTCATGATCCCCAGCATTTGGTGATCGAAGTCACTTAATTTGCACTAATTCGATCACATCTGAGCCTAGATATTGACAGTTAACTAGAGGTATATCAAAAAAGTGAGGTTCAATCATGACACCCACCAGTTTAATCCGTCGGCTAGTAGAACAGATTCTCTACCTAAAGCGGCTCACCCCCGAACTAGAAAATGCCATTAATGCCGAATTAACACGCTTAGGCCATATTTCCGATGTCGATTATGAAGCCCTAGAATTGTTGATGAGCGAAATGGATGAAGGGCGTATTCAATTGGTTTCTAACCCCTAGTGTTCTGATTCTGGGTTCTGATGAAGGTTCCATAGACGATCGATAAAGGATCTTAACTGCTGATGGTGTTCACTTCTGTTAGAATCAGTGGGGTGCATTGCTCCTAAGTGAGTAATAATAGGAATCACTTCTGTGTCAAAGGCCAGATGGAATGCATGGACTGGCCATAAGAGATCTGGGCCCTGGCGTACATCATAATAAGGGGGCAGATCCGTTAACAGAGGGCTATCATTCTCAGTTGATTTCACCAAGATTAAAGGGCGCACCCAAGCCAAACCCCTCGCGATAACAATCTGAATCACTTCAGTATAGAGGCGATCGCCGTTCACTTCTAAATATACAATTTGACAAGGTTGGATATTGTCCAGGCTCTCCATTGTTACTGAAGAATAGCGAATCACTAATCACCCGTTATAGCTTCAAAAGTCTAGTATACAGTGATTCTCTCTTCTATGGAGTAAAGCTTGGAGGGTTAGACCCTAAGTAATACAAGGTATGTCCTATTCTCTAGTGCAAAGCACTATACCTACCCTAGAACACTTTAACAAAACGTCACACTTCCTCCTAAGGAATGCTATAATCTCACTTTAGGTCTATCAAAGAGCGCTGTATCAAGCCAATCAGAGTTCTTAGCATTTAATCACTCAAATACAAATGCTTTCCTTTGATTCATTCACCAGAGGTCTAAAGCTATGTCTGTGGAAACCATTGAAAAACGGTCAACAACTCGCAAAATTGCCCCTCGTTATCGAGTTCTGCTCCATAACGATGAATTCAACACCATGGAGTATGTCGTCGAAACACTCCTAAAAACAGTATCAAGTTTAACTCAGCCCCAGGCCGTGAGTATTATGATGGAAGCCCACAATAGTGGACTAGCCTTAGTGATCGCCTGCGCTCAAGAACATGCTGAGTTTTACTGTGAAACTCTGAATAATCACGGACTCACTAGCACCATTGAGCCAGAAGAATAAGACCTCTAACCCCATAAGAGAAAGAAAAAAAGCACCAGCCATGCAAAGAATCCTCCGATTTTTGGTGGTGCTTTTGTGTGTTTGGTTGCCCATTGCCTTGCCTATTTATCTCTGGGTTCGAGATCCTAACTGGCAAAGTATTTTGGCGATGGGGATTTTGTACATTGAGTTCCTGTTGCTGGTTTATGTTTGGTCTCGCTGGGTTGATCCCATTCCCCATCTGGGCAAATACTATGGAGTCAGCTTAAACCGAGCAAACCGCCTAGAGTTTTTCGCTGGTTTGTGGATTGCTGTTTCTGTACTTTTAGGATTGTTTACGATACAAGAGTTAATGGGTTGGGTAACGTGGAGACCTTTACCCCCATCAATGGCTCAAGTCATCTTAGAAGCAATTCTCATTGGCTTCGGAGTCGGTTGTGCAGAAGAGCTATTTTTTCGCGGGTGGTTCCTGAGTGAACTGCAACGGGACTATTCCCCGAACCGCAGTGCTTGGATCAACACTCTTATTTTTGCCGTGCTGCACTTTATTAAACCCTTAGGGGAAATTATGCGAACCTGGGTTCAGTTTCCGGGTTTGGTGCTGTTAGGTTTAACCCTAGTTTGGGCAAAATATGCAACCTATGGACGATTAGGATTATCCATTGGTCTGCACGGGGGGTTAGTGGCCACATTTTATGTAATTAATGTGGGTCAGTTAATTGAATATACACAAACAGTTCCCCCTTGGATAACCGGTATTGATCAAAATCCCCTAGCGGGTATGATGGGAATATTATGTCTCAGTGGGATTGGCTTTTGGGTCAGACGGCGATCGCGAAGACGGCTGAAAGGCTCAAATCCCTGATAAACCAGGCATCCTTACGGGGTAACCTCGAATCTTATGAACACCGTTGTCGTTGAGTCTCACCCTTGTATCCTAGTGATTGAGAGTGATACAAACTTAGCTGAAAAAATGAGTCTGGACTTACGAGAATCGGGTTACGATCCAGTTGTGGCAAGCGATCCAAAACTCTGTCTGACTCAAGTCGATCAGATTAAACCCAATTTAGTAATTATCGATCGCATGTTAGTGGGAGATTCTGGGTTAAGCGTTTGTGAAAAAATGAGGGGACAGGGAATTGTAGCCCCGATATTAATGTTAATGGCCAAAGATACGGTAGAAGACCGGGTGGCGTGTCTAGAGTCCGGAGCAGATGATTATTTCATTAAACCCTATCGTACAGAAGAATTTTTAGAACGACTGCGACTGTATATCAAAAGCGATACGGAAAATAATGAACAGTTGCGCTTTAGTGACCTGATTTTGGATCTTGGTTCTCGCAGAGCCTTTCGGGATGGACGGGAGATCGAGTTAACGATGAAGGAATTTGAATTGCTCAAGTGCTTGATAGAACATCCCCGTGATGTCTTAACCCGCGAACAGATTTTAGAACAAGTTTGGGGATATGACTTTATGGGAGAATCGAATGTGATTGAGGTCTATATCCGTTACTTACGACTGAAAATTGAACATGAGGGTGAAAAGCGTCTCATTCAGACGGTGCGCGGAGTTGGATATGTTTTGCGGGAACCTTAGCAATGAGAAAGAAGAGAACAGTGACCAGATTTTCCTCTACAATTGAGTACATCTCGATCCTCCTAAATCACCCTTTCGAAGGAGCTAGCAAAGATCAAAACGCAGCTTACAAGAGGTCAAAGCGCTCTAGTATCGCTGTGGTAGGATTAGCTCTGTTGTTGAGTCTGGGGATGATTGGATGTGCCGGATCGACGGCTCCGCCTCTTGCTGTCGATCCTCTCTCTGAGGAGAATTTCAAGGGACAGCAGTTAGAAGTCTCCGCACAAGTGGCGATCGCCGGGGAAATCATTGAACTAGAAGTCGCTCGCACTCGCGAACAACAAGCTTTAGGATTAATGTATCGACCACAATTACCGGACAATCGGGGAATGTTATTCCCATTTGCTGATTCTAGACTCCTGACATTTTGGATGAAAAATGTCCCGGTTCCCTTAGATATGATATTTTTGCTTGATGGAGAAGTGAAGGCGATCGCTGCTTCTGTTCCTCCTTGTAACACAGCTTCGTGTCCCGTTTATGGCCCGAATGAACCGGTCAATCAGGTGATTGAGTTGCGCTCTGGACGAGCAGCAGAGTTAGGTCTACAAGTGGGCGATCGTCTTGAGATTCAGTTTTTAGATTCTCTCTAAATATACAGAACACAACTGTCGATTCTTCCCTCCTCCCTCCCCCTTCTTCAATCTGTTTCTAGATCCCTTACGGGTCAAGGGTTTTTGCTCGTTTAGTCTCCAATCTCTATGGCTCAGAGTTGATCCCCAAAGGCAAAACCCGTTAAAATTCTGTAAAAGGGTTTACAAAACCGTAAAGATTTGATAGAGTTAGGAACTTAAACCCTAATAAAGTTATAATCAATATCCAAAGATCTAGTGAAACGGGTCAAGCTGCGCTCAGAACCGTCCAGATCCCCCGGAACTTTAAATCCGGTTTATCAGACTCTTACCTTTGGTCAGAATGTGATCGAGATCCTATTTCAAGATGGGAGAAGATCACATCAGGGATTAAACCTCTTGATTTATCCTTGTACGATGGGGACAGAATATAAACTGACTCCCCCACCACCCAATTAACAAATTCTGATTTCACAATACACTTTTAAGACAATGAGGTGAAAAATTTGATTATGTCCCCCGGAAGCTACGCCAAACTAATTCGATTTTTACAAGACGAGTTATCGATCTCTTCTTCTTCAATCTCCTTAGCAATGAGACAATGCGAGCACGATCCCGGCCCCTTACCTATGGTGTTGTGGCAATACGGTTTAGTCACTTTAGAGCAACTCGATCAAATCTTTGATTGGCTCGAAACCGCCTAGAGATTGAGTCAAGTTGAATCAAACTATGGAGGCTAGGATTTTATCATTGCTCTCAAACAGATTTTAATTAATTCCTGGATCACGCTTTTTCGGCACATCCTGAAAAGGCTCACCATCCAGAAGGGGGTTGAAGATTCAGCCCCCTTTTGGCAATTGTTGCTACAATAATTGGGAAATTGATTCTGTGCATTCAGCTCAATTCCCTAATTGTGAAACTTGAAGTGTTCTATGGAGTTATCAAAACTGATTTTAAGGGGGCTTAAAGCCGATCATTTCCGTCATCCCCTGGATCGAGAAGCGACACAAGCGCTCAAGCAACTGCCCGGACTGGATATGGTCATCCGTAATTTACTCGCTCCACTGGGGGAAAAGTATTTCTATTTGGATAATATTGCCTCAAGTATTTTGGTGAGCGATCGCCAACTGCCCCATTTACACCAGTTACTCCTAGAAGCCAGTCGAATCTTAGACCTCGAACCGCCCCAACTCTACATCAAGCAACATCCGGTTCCTAATGCCTATACCTTCGCCATGCGAGGACGACAACCATTCATGGTTGTTCATACCTCCCTCATTGAACTACTCACCCCTGAAGAAATTCAAGCCGTTATTGCCCATGAGTTAGGCCATCTCAAATGCGACCATGGGGTATACCTGACGTTAGCGAATTTGATGGTACTCGGAGCTAGTTTAGTCCCCGCCTGGGGAAGCCTCATGGCTCAACAACTGCAAACCCAGTTAATGGAATGGGTAAGATGTGCGGAATTTTCCTGCGATCGCTCCGCCCTCTTAGTGAGCCAAAATCCCAGAACCGTCATGTCCGTCTTAATGAAACTTGCGGGTGGATCGCCCTCTCTTGCTCCCCAACTTAACTTAGATGCCTTTATTGACCAAGCCCGTGCCTACGATCAAATTGATGATAGCGAACTGGGTCAACTGCTCAAACAAGCACAAAATGCTGAACTCACTCACCCAGTTCCCGTACTCCGCGCTAGGGAAGTGGATCGATGGGCAAGTACCCAAGATTATGAAAACCTGTTGCAAACTCTAAAAATAGGCTATAATCTTAAAAGTGTCCCCAAGGGCGGATGGCGAAATTGGTAGACGCACCACACTCAAAATGTGGCACCTTCGGG
>NZ_CEZBFX010000016.1:0-8130 GCF_982964205.1 Roseofilum sp.
TTGTAATTACTGTACTTTTTAGTGTCTCACTGTTAACCGAATTGACTATAACTTCCATGTATCGGGTGCATCAGGTACGAACGAGGATGTATTTGGGTTTAATCCGAATAGCTTTGGAATTCAAACCTCCGGCACATTTGAACCGTTCTTCAATGAGTTGAATGGCAATAACATCTCTGGTGTTGATCTCCTTGCATAGACTGTTTAGCCCTCTTCTATCACTCTGGGAAATTCTGACGAATTTCCCAGAGTGATAGCTCGCGATCGCCAACGAAAGAATCAGGGTTTCACTCCCCTTTTTCCGAAAGTGACAGAAGAGGGATAACTCTCTCTTCTCTTGCTATATTCTGGCGCTCTACTGCATAGCAAAGGAAAACTGCTGAAATTCAAGTTAGGGAGATAGCTTGACGCACTAAAATCACAGTACAATCGCATCCGGAGGCGATCGCCTCTGGAATGTTGCCTTTAATTACCTGTTTGAGTAAACCTTCTCGTGATGCTCCCATAATCACGACATCAATGTGGGATTTTTGAACTTGTTGAATAATGGCTTCGCTGACCTGTTCAGAGATGAGCTGTACTCGACTCAATTTAGGTAATCTTAACTCTTCCTTGTGTCTGTCTCCAGACACCAAAGAAACTGATTTTAAGCGACCGTGCAAAAACTGCTGCACCTCTTCCAACATCGCAGAAACCTGGGCTTTCTGTTCTGGAGAACAGACCTGACACAATTGGATTTCTGGGGGAAAAAAGGGCTGATCCCAATTGTGGCCTTTAGATTTGAACTGAATGTATCGCAAGCGCATTAAACCCGGTAACAACTCAGCACCGGCGATCGCATTCGGCCCTCCTGCCAACGGCAGTAACCAGCGATTAAAATGCCACTTCGCCTGTTGTCCACGGGTAGCCCACTTAACCAACACTACTTCACAAGGGGCTTGACGAATTAAGGTATCCACCACATCCCCAAAAATGCGCCCCTCCGTCGTCGTTTTTCCCTTCCATCCCATCAGCAACAGATCTACATGACGATACTTCACCGTCTCTAGAATCGTTTTCCCAATATCATGGGTGACTCGCACCTGAGTATGTACACTAATGCCTAACTGTTCACCCAACTTTTCCGTATAGTTCGTCCAGCGTTGAAATGCATCAAAGCTGACCCGGGCTCGATCGACCGGAGTATGATGGGAAACCAAAGCGACTTGCAGACATTCCAACTCATAATCTTGTTCTGCGGCGATCGCCCCTGCCATCTGCAACAATAAAGCTGCCGTGCGCTGATTGACCACTGGAACCAAAATCCGGCCCTTACCCGTTGCCGGCCCCTGTGTTCTATAAATTACATAAGAAGTCCCACCAGCCGGCCCCAAGGTTGGCCCGATACCACTGAGCAAATCTGACTCCGCCCGGATAATATCACTGCGGGTAATAATTCCTACTAACCTGCGTCCTTCAGTCACCGGAAGACGACTGAGTTTATAACGATTCAGGCAATAGACCACCTCACTTAAGGGACAAGAAGGGGGAACACTCACCGGATCGGGGGTCATAATTTCCCCCAATACGGACTTCTGATTCATGTTGCATTTCTTTAGATCTTCCTGGGTAACAATACCGACTAACTGACCTCCATGCACCACAGGAAATCCCCGATGATGAGAGCGAGAAAACGCTTGCACCACTTGATCTAAAGGTAAATGGAGATTCAATGTTTCCACCCGGTGTTGCATCAGATCCTCGGCAATCAATTCATCAAAGCCTTCCGGTGTTTTTCGTTGATGGCTTTGGGCTTCCATACCATTCCAGACCAACAGACGTTGGTATAGGGAGTTTTTCTCTAGCAAACTGGATACAAAATAGGCCACCACCGACACAATCATCAGGGGTAAGACCAAATTAAAATCTGCCGTGATTTCAAAAACAATCACAATACTGGTCATGGGAACTTTACCCACGGCACTAAAAAAGGCTCCCATCCCCGCCAGGGCATAAGTATCAGGAGAAATACCGAGGGGTAATCCCAGAGAGTAACCCACCAAATAGCCAAGAGCTGCACCTAATGTTAGGGTTGGGGCAAAGAGTCCCCCAGGTGTCCCTGCACCATAGGCTAAACAGGTGAGTAAAAAATGAACAACAAAGGCAAGAAGGACTTCAGTAGCTTTAAGATCCCCGACTAACAACAGTTGTCGTAAACCCGCATGGTCATTAAACGTTTGTGGCAATAAGGCAATACAAAGGCCAGAAATTAAACCAGTCAAAGCCATGCGAGCAGGTAGAGTCAGGGGTAAGCGCCGATTGAGAGTCAGGCTGGTAATAATACTTTGGTTGAAGAGTGTACCTAGAATTCCGGCTAGGATACCTAGCATCAAGAAAGACGGAATTTCTGGGGCAGAGAAATGGGCAACCGAAGCACTGACTTCCCGATTGAGGTTGAGGTCATTTCCAAAGATGCGAGAGACGACTGCACCGATAAAGGAGGCTCCGATCGCTGTTTCTAGAGTTAATTCTGAAACATCATGGAGTAATTCTTCTAATACAAATAACATGCCAGCGATCGGGGCATTAAAGCCAGCCGCCAGTCCTGCGGCGGCACCAGCGGCGACCATTTGCCGACGATGGTTAGGAGAGGTGGGAAAAATTCTCGCAATTTCCGAAGCTAAAGCAGCTCCAATTTGTACAGTTGGCCCTTGACGACCGAGGGTGAGTCCAGAAGAGAGAGAAAGCAATCCGGCAATAAGCTTAACCAGAGCAGTCCGCCAACCCAGAGGAAGCGGGGTTCCTTCGAGAACAGCTTTGACGTGGGCAATACCGCTCCCTTGGGTTTCTGTGGCAAAGGCTTCAATCAAACAACCGGAGAGAAAGGCAAAGGTCATGCCTATGATGGGTAAGACAAACCAAGCGGGGAAGATTTGGGTGAGCCAGATCCGCCACCCCCCCAAGGCTCCTATGCCATTTCTGAGTAAGACGGCGCTACAACCAGAGACTAATCCAATCAGACAAGCCTCGGCAATCATCACCCGTCGTTTGGGTAGCAATAGAGGGCGCACGGTTCAATTATGCGCTTTGCGCTAGAGAATAGGGGAGAGGCAATAGGGAAGAGCCAATAGGGTTATGGTACATGGTAGCCAGAGGATTTAACTCTGATGTCAACCATACCACTACACACTGAGAGTCCCCATCGGATTCAATTAAAAATTTAAAATTAGGTCTGATGTTACAGCGCAAAGCCCTCTATGTGTGGGAATGGGGCAAAGTGAACAACAGACTCAATCTCGCGAGTGATACCATTTCTCCATGATGCTACGCTTAATGAAACGACTCAGACAACTACCTCTAGAGAAATCATTAGTGGTAAGATTAAAGAGAAATAGTATGAGCTTTCTGGCTATCTTTAAAAAAACGCTTATCCCTCTTCTATCACTCTGGGAAGAGTATAATAAAGAAACAAGGCTTTCAGCCTTCTCAGAAGTATGATTGCACCAAGAACTGCTCAACCGACCCTCTCTGTGATTGATAAATATTGCGACTTCTATAGAAATCTATTATCAGGTGTTAGGAGTTATGAAGCATTTAAGTAGCTTCATGAGGGATATAACTGATTTTCCTCCCGTCATACTAAGTGAAGTCATTGTTCAAAGAAACCTCGAATCATGAAACCTCATCTGAGTTTACTTCTAAGTGTTACTGTCGTTCTCTTCGCCTCTCCCTCTCTGGCACAAACTACCTGGCCGAGAGATTTTCCTGTCGATACTCAACCGGCTCCCTCTGAACCATCCCCTCGTGTTCCGACTGATGGAATTCCGGTAGAGACTCAACCCCGGTTCACTTGCGAAATTGAGCAGGGGCAACCAACGGTAAGGTATCATCCCACCAGTCAACCGAATCAATCCTATGCTTGGGCAACTCCTATTGAACTGGGAGGAGGATGGACACCGGAACGTCGATGTACAGAAATTAGTAGACGACTGGAGTTTTATCGCGCCGATGGATTGCTGGAATTGCAAACGGGTTTTGAGAATGGTTATGATACGGTTTGTGTCACAACCCGTGCAGATAATCGCTGTCGCATCGTTCTCACCGTTCCTCCTGGACGAGATCCAGGATTAATTCGCGATCGCGTATTTGAGAATTTGGCGATCGCCGATAGCGGCCAAAATACCCTCCCCGTCACCACCTTTACTGAAGGACGCAGCACCAGCAACTGGTTAGATCTGCTGGGCCAAGTTACGAACCGCGATCTATCCGGACTTAACCGTATTCCCAACCCCCAACCCGAAACTCCTCAACCGCGCACCCTATCCAATGGCATCGATCTCAGACCATTTCTCGATCCAGCCGATGGAGGAACCGGCCAACATCTGCGTTAAAATGGGAGCTTTTAAGGGAAAAACCGGTTGTTCCTATTCCCTATTCCCCATTCCCAGCGCGAAGCGCTATGAAAATTCTCGCCTATGTTTGGTGTGACCCCATCCTCGAATCTCCCCCTAAATCCAGTATTTGGGGATGGGAAGTCGATCGTATCTACCAAGATTTAGGGGGAAGAGAAGAACTAAAAACCCTATTTCAAGACCTGGCAGCAGAGGAAGAAACAGGCGAGATTTACCTACTCATTCGCCGACTGGAAGAACTAGGAGATAATGCAGAAACGATGACTAATGCTCTCCAGCGCTTAGAAACTCAAAATGTACAGGTAATTCCACTTCAGGGTGAAGAACAACCTAGAGTAGAAAATAGCGATATTCTGCACCTCTTTAATCGCCTCCAAACCTATTATCACAGTCTCCGTATTCGCCAAGGGCACGCTCAAAATCGTCTGCAAGCTAAACCCCCACCCGGAAAAGCACCCTATGGTTATAAACGCAACAAAAATAGCTATAGTCTAGACCGCAGTTATGCCCCCGTTGTTAAAGACTTTTTTGACCATTTTCTCCTTTATGGATCGGTTCGTGCTGCCGTTCGCTATCTGAATCAAAAATATCGTAAAACAATCTCCGTCTCCACCGGCAAACGATGGCTAACGAATCCCGTTTATCGAGGAGACACCGCTTTTAAAAACGGCGAAATTCTCTCCGATACTCATACCCCTATTCTCTCACGAGAAGAAGCCGCCCAAATCGATCGCCTCCTGCGTCGGAATCGTCGCCTTCCCCCTCGCTCGGCAAGCGCTCCGCGATCTCTCTCTGGCTTAGTTTCCTGTCAAAACTGCCAATCTGGAATGAAAATTACCCGTGTCACCCGTCATCGCCAACCCGGGGAATATCTCTATCTGCGTCCCATTCACTGCCCTCGACAACCTAAATGCAAAGGATTACGCTATGAACAAGTTTTAGATGCAACCATTACCAAAATTTGTCAAGATTTACAGCCAGCCGTTGCTAAACTCACTCTCCCCGATCTCGAACAGATTGAATCACAACTTCAGCAAAAAATCAACCAGAATCAAAAAATATTAGACCAATTACCTGAACTGAAAAAACACGGAATTCTTGATGCAGAAACTGCCGATCTTCGCACCTATAAAATCCGTAGCGAACTCTCCAAACTACAAGCTAATTTAGCCGCACTTCCTCCAGTTAATTTAACCTCTGTCGCCCAAGCGGTTTCGATTCCCCAATTTTGGCTCGATCTTTCTGAAGCAGAACGGCGCTTTTACTTGCGTGAATTCATCCGCCAAATTCAACTGATCAGACATTTTGAAACTTCCCCTCCGAATTGGTCAGTAAAACTCATTTTTATCTTCTGATCCTTGGTTTAGCTATCCCTTGCTAAAAGTTAAGATTGACTATCCAAACTAAGAATCTGAATCCCATTCCAAAATGTATGATAGTCCGGTAATACCATTTCTCTATGCAGTTGCGCTTAATAAGGCATCAACCAAGTAGTCCCATGCAGTTATCGAGGAGATCGTTACCTTGTATATCCTAAAAGCAAGCCGAAATAGTAGGCAGTTGTGAGAACAGCTATAGATATCCGTGGTATACAGTTACTAGGGATGAATTCGTTCTTGGACTATTTCGATCGAGAGAGCGAAGACAGCACTGACCCAATGTAATCACTCAAGCCTCAATCGTCTAAACCGGTTGAATTGCCATGAATACGGATCTTAAAAACCTGCTCTCGGATTTAATCAAACGCTATCGCGCTCAAGTTGATTTCCTCGCTATCCGTCTGGAAGAAGCAGAAGCGACTGATATCTTGCTGCGGGGGGATAAAGTAGAAACCCTCAGTGAAGGTATTTCCCTAGGGGGACAAGTACGTGCTTGTTACAAAGGCGGTTGGGGAATGAGTAGCTTTAACCAACTGGGGGTATTGTCGAAGCGGATAGAAGAGGCGATTGCCTCTGCGCGGTTAGTGGGACAAGAAGAAACCATCCTAGCGCCGATTCCCATTATCGAAGATAGCCAGGTCTTGCCCCTAGGAGGAACCCATCCCAGGGAGATTCCTTTAATCGAGAAAAAGCAATTGTGCGATCGCTACGCGGACATTCTCCACAGTACCAATCCGCAAGTAGCCACAACCTCCGTGCGCTATGGAGACTGCTTTCAGCGGATTATCTTAATCACCTCTGAAGGAACCCTCATTGAACAATCCTGGGTCGATTTAGAGATGCGCTTTGCCGCCACCGCTCGGCAGGGTTCCACCGTACAAACTGGACGGGAAACCACCGGATCGCGCAATGGGTATGAAGATTTAACCCAACTCGATGACCAAGTGCGATCCGCTGCCCAGCGTGCCGTTAATGCCCTCTCCCATCCTCCCATTAAAGGCAATACCTACACCGTCGTCATCGATCCAATTTTAACCGGATTATTTGTCCATGAAGCCTTCGGCCACCTTTCAGAAGCCGATATGGCCTATGAAAACCCCGATCTCCTGGAAGTGATGACCCTAGGGCGCAAATTTGGCCCGGACAACCTGCAAATTCTCGATGGTGGAGCGCCGCAAGGTCACCGAGGCAGTTATTTCTATGATGATGAAGGAACCCCAGCCACAACCACCCAACTCATCAAAGATGGGGTATTAGCCGGCCGTCTGCATTCGCGGGAAACCGCTGGTAAACTGGGAGAGGAACCCACAGGGAATGCTCGTTGCCTCAATTATCATTATCCTCCCTTAGTACGAATGACCAATACCTGGATTGAGCGAGGGGAAACTCCTGTGAGCGATTTGTTTAGCGGTATTCAAGAAGGCGTTTACGCTAAAAACTGGCGGGGGGGAATGACCAATGGAGAAATGTTTACCTTTGGTGCAGGAGAAGCTTGGATGATTCGCAATGGGAAAATTGCTGAACCGGTACGAGATGTGACCCTTTCCGGCAATGTGTTTAGTACCTTAGCTGATATTGAAGCGATCGGTGATGATTTTTACTGGGATGAGTCCGGCGGCTGTGGCAAAGGGGGACAAAATGGGTTGGCTGTTGGCTGTGGCGGCCCCTCCTTACGCATCCGCAATGTAGTCGTTGGTGGAGAAGCCGAGAATGAGTAACCCGTAATCAGATCGACTCCAAGTCATCAGTTTAACGATGTATAGTGCGTTTCCACTCCTAGATTGTTTCGGGAGAACATTGCCTATTCCCTGTTCCCTGTTCCCTGTTCTCCAGCGCAAAGCGCTGTATGAGTAATGAGTGCCGTACCCATTACCCATTACCCCTGACGGATTACCCACCCACCGTTAATGAAGGTCGTGGTGTATCCCCTTCAACAGCTCTGCGATAGGACTCTACATTATCGTTGTAATCAATCGGGAGGACAGCAACTACGTTCTCGTGGGGACGGGGGATAATCACCCAAGATTCTAGGGTCGCGCCGTAAGCCTTCTCTACAGCGTCTATTCCTGCATCCATTGCCGTTTTGACCTCAGAAACATCTCCCCGGATATTTACGGTAAATCGAGCGCTCCCAACGCGAATATAGCCAACTAAGGTAATCCGTCCAGCTTTTACCATGGCATCAGCAGCAGCCAAAATTCCTGGAAATCCCTTGGTTTCAATAGCTCCAACAGCTTGCTGTCCCATAATTGTTGCTCCTAATGTCCTAATGTTAATCAATAACCATCTCTGTGCAAGACTTTATTGTAGGGGTTTAAGGGGTCACTTGGGTAATTAGGGAATAGGGAATAGGCAATAGG
>NZ_CEZBFX010000016.1:8230-15185 GCF_982964205.1 Roseofilum sp.
AATAGGCAATAGGCAATAGGCAATAGGCAATAGGCAATAGGCAATAGGCAATAGGTTAAGAAAACTGGGGTCTATCTTTTCCTTAAGTTGTGACTATTGCCTAGCGCTACGTCTAGCGAAAGGGTTCACTGACTTCCGTGTAGTCGATGGGAAGTACGGCTTGGACATTTTCGGGGGGATTGGGGACAATGTAGTGCATCATCACTTTGCCTCCGTAGACTTTTTCCGCTTCCTGAATGCCCACTTCCATTGCTGGCACAACTTCGGATGTCCCCCCACGAATCGCTATGACAAAGTTGCCACTTTCGGCACGGTCGAAATAGACTAGGGTTACTCGTGCTGCTTTAACCATGGAATCAGCAGCAGCGAGAATGGAAGGAAATCCTAGGGTTTGGATGACACCAACAGCTTCAGGCACAGTTGTTCTCCTTTTGGGGGCATTTAGGTGAGTTCACAAAAGTGATTTCACTATTGTAGGGGAGAAAGGCGATTGCGCTGCTTTGGTTTTAAGCTAATTTAGCTTCTAGAGATTTGAGCAATTCTGTATTCACTCCAGATTCACGGGTGAGGGCAATTTTACCGGTGCGGGCAATTTCCCGAATGCCAAATTTTTGCAGCACTTGGACAATAGCTACCATTTTCCCCGGATCTCCGACAACTTCCAAGGTTAGAGAATCTTCCGCTACATCTACTACACGGGAGCGGAAAATATTGGCTAACTCAATAATTTCTGAGCGACTTTGAGCAGGAGCATTAACTTTGAGCAACATTAATTCCCGTTCTACACAGGGGCTGTCCGTTAAGTCTTGTACCTTGAGGACATTAATTTGTTTGTAGAGTTGTTTGGTTATTTGTTCGATAATCTTGTTATCTCCAGGTACAACCATAGTAATCCGGGAGACTCCAAGCTGTTCGGCTGGCCCTACCGCTAGACTTTCGATGTTAAAGCCGCGACGAGCAAACAAACCCGAAATGCGACTTAAGACTCCAGCTTCATCTTCTACGAGTACAGAAAGGGTATGTTTCATAGTTGCTTCATCCGCTTACAGGTGATACAATCAGGTTCTGATTTTAGGTTTAACCTTACAGTATACGCCATAGACCCAACTATGATAGGAGGTTCGACTCGGCGATCGCCGACCCTATAATCCTTTCTTAAGATTAATCGGGGTTAATAACTCAATGAATCAGTACCGTACCAACCTTAAGACCCTTCAGTCCCGCTCAGAAGCACTCAAAAGGGTCACAATCCTGGTCTAGAGCAAGAAAGAAGTTAAAAATGTAGGGCAATTCAAAATCTGTCAGTTACAATGACAGAAACTCATCCATTTTGCCCACCTCTCCCACCAATTAAGGAATGGGGAGGTTGTGTGTAAACCTGATATCGGGTTCTCCTGAACCCTTAGATTCAATAGCCTACCATTGTTCTATCCCTAGAAAAACGAAAAACGCCTGTGGTTGACAAGAAAAGAAATCGCGATCTACCCCAAATTAACGAACGGATTCAATATCCCAAGGTTCGAGTCATTGATGGTGAGAACAAACAACTTGGCATTCTATCGCTCAAAGAGGCCCTAAAGCTTGCACAACAAGAAGAACAAGACCTGGTTCTAGTCAGCGATAAAGCCGATCCCCCGGTATGCCGAATTCAGGACTACGGAAAATTTAAGTTTGAGCAAGAAAAGAAAGCCCGCGAAGCTAAGAAAAAACAGCACACCTCTGATGTTAAAGAAGTGAAAATGCGTTATAAAATTGAGGAACATGATTACAATGTGCGCCTCAAGAACGCCAGGAAGTTTCTCCAGAAAGGAGATAAAGTTAAAGCAACAATTAACTTTAAAGGACGGGAAGCCCAGCATAGCGATTTGGCAGAAGGGTTGCTCAAACGCTTGGCCAAAGATCTAGAAGAAGAAGCCGAAATACAGCAAGAACCGAAGCGGGAAGGGCGCAATATGATGATGCTTCTCTCGCCGAAAAAACAGTCATAAGTCATACTCTACTTAGGTGAACAGAGACTCTCTTGAGAGCCTAGGTAGAGCTAGACCGATGTAAACGACCAAAATATGGAACTCAACTATCAGGGACGCAGCTTAAACAGGTGGGGACAACGATTCTTCCAATGGTTTAACCTTCGGCCAGACGAAAGTGAGCGTACAGTATTAATGCTGGCGTTTTATACCGCAAGTTGTGTGGGACTCAGTTGGACAGAAGCGAGTACCGCTGATTTGTTCTTGCAACGATTTGGAGCCGAATCTTTACCCTGGATTTATATTGCTAGTGCTGTAATGGGTTCAGGATTAGGGTTTTTGTATGACTGGTTGCAGACCCTACTCCCTTTGCGTAAGGTGATTGTGATTACCGCCGTACTGATGGCGATCCCCTTATTTCTATTACGCCTAGGGTTAGATCTAGTTATTATTGCCCCCATCTTAATTTTTTTGCTGCGCCTGTGGTGTGAAGCGATCTTTATTCTCAATGAACTCAACACCAGTATTTGCGCAAATCAACTCTTTAATATCCGAGAAATCAAGCGCACTTATCCGCTGATTTCTAGTGGGATTCTAATGGCCGATGTGGTCAGTGGATTTTCGTTGCCGGTGCTGTTAACGTTTCTGCGGGTCGAGAATATCCTCATTTGTGCCAGTGTCTTGATGTTTGTCGGGGGAGGCGTTGCGTTTTATCTGACTCAAAATTATCAGCAATTTTTTCCCGATACTCCCAATCGTGTCTCTCAAGAAGAAGCGTCAGACTTTACCCAGCGCCGGTTAGGTCGTCCGGTATGGCGGTATGTGATTCCCTTGATTCTGTTCTTTTTCGTCGCCCAAGGGTCTTTGCAGTTGGTTGAATTCCAGTTTTTTGACCAGCTTGAAAAAAAACTTAATTCGGGAGAAGTTGCCAGTTTTCTAGGGTTTTTCAATGGTGTTTTGGGAATCTTTGAACTGGTTCTGCAATGGTTTGTTTCCTCTCGGTTGATTGAACGTTTGGGCGTATTTGTGGCTGCGTCCCTACTGCCTGGAATGATGGGGATCGTCAGTTTGGTCTCGTTGGGCAATGTGGCGGATTTATTCTGGTGTCTGATTACGCTGAAGTTTTTTGATGATTTGTTACGCTATACGGTGGTCTTGGGGTTGGGTCCGGCTCTGTTTCAGCCACTTCCAGAGAGTATTCGTAATGGCATCCAGACTTGGCGGGCGATCGCCGAACCGATCTCAACTGGGGTAACGGGTTTGTTGCTCTTGGGAACGATTTGGTTTTGCAATCAAATTCTGCCCCAATTTCAAGACCGTCAGTCAGATATCTTCCTGTTCCAAACCATTCTCATTGCCTTGGGATGGTTATTAGCCATTTTCTTCCTCCGCTCTGGGTACGTGCAACTGTTGGTGTCGAGTGCCAAAAGTGGCCGCTTAGGGGTCTCGGATGTGGATTTGCGATCGCTACAACGCAATGTAGCCGAAACCCTCAAACAACCGGGAGCAGAAGAAGATAAGCGCTCTTGTATTGAACTGCTCAACCGGTTTGATTCCCAAAATATTAACGAGGTACTGGTTCCCCTGCTTCCTTCCCTCTCTCCTGCTCTACAACGCCAAAGCTTAGAGGTGCTACTCGAACATCCCCAACCCAAGGATGTGGAATCCATTCGCGCTCTCACCCAAACCTCCTTACTACCCGATGTGTTGGCCCTTGCCCTCCGCTACATTTGGCTCACGGAACCGGAACCCGATATCCGTCAGTTACGCAGCTATCTGCAACCGGCGGTCGATCCGGTGGTGCGCTCAACGGCGGCTGCTTTAATGTTACGACGAGGGAATGCGAAAGCTAAAGCGGAAGCAACGAATACCCTGCGACGGATGGTTACCAGCGAACAGGAACGGGAGCGGGTGATGGGATGTCGTGCTTTGGGGGAAGCGGTGTATATGCAAGCCCTGCGGCTCTATGTGCCCAATTTACTTCAGGATGATTCCCTGCGGGTGCGCTGTGCCCTTCTAGAGGCGATCGCCGCTACCCGTCTAGAAGAATATTATCCCTCTTTGCTGCGCGGTCTTTACTATCAATCCACCCGTGAAGCAGCGTGTAAAGCTTTAGTGCGCTTACGCCATGAAGCCATTCCCCTATTATTAGATTTAGCCCGTGATATCTATAAGCCCGATCTAGTGCGCATGTACGCTTGGATGACCATTGGTGATATTAGAACGCCAGAGTCCTTGCATGTCTTAACCCAAAATTTAATGGCTTCCTGGGGAACCACTCGCCGCAATATCCTCAAAATCCTGATTAAATTACCGGATGATACAGGGATTGAACAGGTACAAGCCGTCTTAGGGCGATCGGGGATTGAATTATTAATCGATCAAGAACTCATGTTTATCGGGCAGCTCTATGCAGGACGTTTAGATCTAGCTGAGGATCGAGTTTCAGGTCGAGAAGCTCAATTGTTACAGCGATCGCTTGCCGATCTCGAAACAGACTCTATTGAGCGCTGCTTCTTATTGATGAAGTTCTTGTATCCCATCCAGAGCGTACAAGCGGCTGCCTTTAACCTTCAGTCCAATTCCATGAGCAGTCAAGCGAAAGGGTTAGAAATTTTAGACAATATTGTAGATATTCCCCATAAGAAAGCGCTGTTAACGGTACTCGATCAATACGCGATCGCCGAAAAACTCTCTTATTTGGAAGATTTATTCTTATATGAACCGCTCAGTCCCAGCGATCGCCTGCGCCATCTTCTCGACCTTCGTCATTTTCTCTCAGATTGGCCCTTAGCTTGCTGTTTCCATGTCGCTCAAGCCTTCCGCTGGAGTACCACTACTGAACATATTCTGGCTGGACTACGGCATCCGAGGGGGTTTGTACGGGAAGCCGTCTTGAATTATCTTAAAGTAGCAAGCCCTTCAACCTTGAGTCAATTGTTGCCTATGCTCAAAAACGATCCCGATCGCCTAGTGGCTGGCCAAGTTCAAGCCTTAATTGAAGAGTGTGGACTCTCCCATATTCAGGACTCCTCACCCTCAATCTTGAGTGAAGATGCCTCAGATTTCCCCATCCCTCCATTTCCCTATCCCCCATCCCCCTAACCCCGACCCGGAGAAGTTATGTTAAGTAGCGTTGACCGCTTGCTGTTTGTGCGAGGTGTTCCCATCTTTAAAGAGTTACGGGATGATTTTTTAGTGAGATTGGCCTCGATTATGGATGAGTTATCGTTTCCCGCTGGGCAAACGATTTTTACGCAAGGACAAGAAGGACGCTCTCTGTATATTGTGGTCTCCGGACGGGTAAGGGTGCATATTGGCGATCGCGATTTGGCTTATTTGGATAAGGGAACAACTTTTGGAGAAATGTCCCTGTTTGATGCAGAACCGAGATCGGCTTCGGTGACGGCGATCGAAACCTGTGATTGTTTGGTTTTAACTCAACAACAACTCTATGATGCTATTGATGAAACTCCAGGCATTGCGGTTAATATTATTCGCTTGCTTTCTCGACGGATTCGCGAATTAAACCAGAAAATTAATGCCCAAGAAAGTAAGATTCAAGAATTACAATTATCTAGCAAGCATTAGGACGTGGTAAGGAATAGGGAATAGGGTCTAATGCTTCAAGCTGTACTTGAGAGAAGAGAGAAGTGCTAATTATTCATTATTCATCAATCCTTGAATCAGCTCGGTATAATACTCCGTTCTTACATTAAGGTGTTGGGCTAATTTCAGGCCTCGTTCAAGGGCAGCTAGGGCTTGTTCTAGTCGATCGAGAGCGCTATGAATCTCGGCAATGCGTTCATAGGTATTCATCATGCCATAAGCATCATAGGCTTGAGCTTGAGTCCCTAGAAGCGAGCGATAAACGGCTAAAGCTTCGGGGAATTTCTGTTGGTTGTTATAGAGTATTCCCAAGGATTGTAGAGCTTCGGCAGCATAGGCAAGGTGTTGCTGTTCAAAGGCAATCAGGTAGGCTTGTTCGTAGAGTTGGGCACTGGTTTTAAGGTTACCTAGGGTTTCGTAGTGTTTGGCGATCGCTATTTGTTCCTTGGGAATTGAATTAACTTGCCCTAATCGATCGTACAGGTTAATGAGATTGAGTCGCGTGGCGATCGCTCCTTCCCATTCCTCCATCTGCTCGTAACTATAGGCTAACTGTTGATAAGCCTGAATTTGAGTCAGAAAATCCTCCTGTTCTTGAGCAAAACTCAAAACCCCTTCATATCCGGCAACCGCTTGGGGATAATCAAACCAATTGAGGTGGGTTTGGGCAATTTGTCCTAGAAGTGTATTTTGTTGCTCCTCATTAGAGTCTTCAATTGCCAGATCTAAGAGTTTCTGATACACTCCTACAGCAGATTGGGGCGATCGCAATTGTTGATAGGCAACGCCCAATTCCTGCAACGTTTCCTGGTCTGTGCCTTCCACGTCTCCCTGAATTTGATCTAACCGAGCCATAATTTGCCGAAGCGTCACTAACTCCCCCTCCGACCAAGCAATAGCTCCAACTCGTGAGAGGGCTTGGATTTCTGGAATGATTCCTAATTCTTGGCGTAACTCTAATTCCTGCTGCCAGAGTTGAAATGCTTCAAGTGAATTCCCCTGTTGTAGTAACTCTAGGGCTTCTTCATGAAGGGTTTCCACATCTGAAGATTCTACAACGCGATCGGAGAGTATCGGCTCGGCTGCAACCGGCACAGTCCACAACCCCCCCAATAGGCAAAGTATCCAGGGAACCAGATATAGGGCTACAGACTGGGGAGTTGGGAGTTGGGAGTCGGGAGTGGAAGTCATGATATCAATGAAAAATTAAAAACTAAAAATTGCCGGAGACAAGGGGATGCGGAAATTACTGCCGATTGCCGATTGCCCACTCCCTATTCCCTTGCCATTACTCCTTAATCAAACCTAACTTTTGCTTCAGTTGTACCCATTTCATGCGCAAGCGCCAAGCTTTATTGGCTTTAATCGCTGCTAATTCC
>NZ_CEZBFX010000016.1:15285-50990 GCF_982964205.1 Roseofilum sp.
TACCCATTTCATGCGCAAGCGCCAAGCTTTATTGGCTTTAATCGCTGCTAATTCCAGGTTACGGTGATGCAGTTGACTATTGAGATCTTGCAATTGGGCATTCAGTTGAGCTTGAATGTCAGCCGAGAGAGTATGGGTATTTTGCAATTGGGCACTGGTGTTCACCAATTGTTGGTTAATGTTGACGGCTTCCGCGTGGGATTGATTCAGTTCTTTTTGGGTTTGTTCCAGGTCATAATTGGCTTGTTCGAGTTGCGATCGCAATTGATTCGCCATCTGTTTGTAATGTTCGCATTCGGACTGAGTCTGAGCTAAGAGTGCTTTATTAGCCTGTATGTTTTTCTGAACCAGAGATTTTTGGTATTCTGATTCTTCATACTGCGATCGCATCCGTTGTAACTCTTGAGCGTGTCGATCGCATTCGTTCTGTTTAAGATTCAGCAGTTTCTGATATTTTGTTGCATTGCCCACTTCCTGCCAACTGCTAAACGCCCAATCTTGGGGACTCAAGGCTTGAATTTTTTCCAATTCTGCCTCCACATCCAGTTCCGCAGGCATAATCGAGTCTGCGCTTCCCCAAGAACCCGCTAAGGTTTCCAATTCTTGATAGAGCGTAATCGCTTCTGGGAAAAATGCCTGAATGAGTGCCGGTTTACGGGTTTGAGAAACATCCCGTTGGAGTAATCCCGGTTCAATCACCGAGGGTTCCACAGCGCCTAAAGAGAGTTGCCATTTGTCCTCTAGTCCTTGTATCCACCCTTGCGGATCGCGGACAATAGCATCTAGATTCGCTAGGAAGCACCGTTCTGGATAGGCTCGGACAAATTCGAGCATCTGCCGATTGTAATGCATCCATAATTCTACTGCCTTTTCGGGATAAGCCGCGACCACTTCATCGGAACTGCGGCGATAGAGGGAATCGACTACTTCCCAGGGAGAGCGATAGACCAATATAAAATAAGCTGAGGGGACTAACTCAGCCCAAAACTTGAGAAATAGGGTGGTACGGGGGTCTTTCCATCCCCACAGAGGGCGTTGGGTTTTCTCTTTGAGTAGAAGTTTGGCGCTTTGCTGATAGCGAGGAGCGAGGATAAGTTCTGATTCTAGGGTGAGTCCGTCGATTTCTAAGCCTTGGGAGCGGAGAACATTTTGGTGGAATTCTACGAAGTCTAAATCTTCAAAATGACCGCGATCGTTACCTATTGTAGTGGCGACGAGGCGATCGCCCAAATGAACGCCCACACTATTGAGCAAGGATGCACTCAGAGAAGTCCCAGAGCGATGCATTCCCCCCAGAATAAAAATGCCTTCAGCCAATCCTTTACCGGATGAATGTCCCGATTCTAAACTGGCGAGTTTTTCCAAAGTTTGGCACACGAGCATCCGTTCTAAATTCCCCGTTTCCCCTATCGCTTTAATCATCACTACATCGTCGCGCTGCACTTGACTATGATTCAGATGACACACCCAAGATCCTTCAACACGAGGGACACAGCGATGGATAATTTTATCATTCACCCACAATTCAATCGATTTGGCCGCCGTTTGTGCGTTTAAACTCCAGACTTTACCCTTAAATTCCCAATCTCCAGACGAGTTTAATTCTGTACTCTCTAGATTCCCTTGGGGAGGATAAGTAAAGGTAAATGTTGACCAGTCCGGGCTACTATTTTTACTAATAATGTATAGATCTTGATGGTCAGCGAGTCCCTTGGGGATACGATGATAGGTGGCACTTGGCCCTAAAATTTGATTGAGGGAATGTTGGATAAATTCTTCACTGACATAGGTTGTACCATACACGGAAGGATCTAGGGTACGACTTTCGCTTTGGGGAATAAAATGAATCCCGGAGGCGGAGAGGGCGAAGGGATTTGGGGCTAGCGTAACATCATGGGTGCTAAAAATCAGGAGTCCCCCTTCATTCAAATTATGGTAGAGGGTTTTTAGCCAAGGCACAAAGGTGCTTTCAGGGATATGACTAAAAAAGGAACTGGCGAGAATACAGTCAAAGCTTTGGTCTATTTTGTACTCAGTAGGGGTGAGGGTGGAATGAATCCCCTGAACTTGAAATTGTTCGATTTGAAATTGTACGGCTTCTGGATAGATGTCCGAAATCCAAATGTGTTCGGGAGGGAGAACTTGAGTCAGGAAGCGGGTAAAGCGTCCATATCCTCCGGCAAAGTCGAGGAACGTGGAGAGGTTGTCCCAACTGCCAAAGTGATGGGTGATAATTTGTTGGATGGCTTGGAAGATGCGGAGTCCATTACCATGATAGCGGATAGCGGCTTGAGTCGGGTCACCGTTGCTGTTCTCTAGAGCCATGAGGAACATCTCGTCGTTGTCGGAGATGCTGGTATTGAAGGAGTTGAAGGAGGGAACCATTGCTTGTACAAACGATGCTAGGATGCGATCGCCTGCTCCTTCCTCAAGCTGTTGATTTTCAATCCTACTCACAGTCATTGACACTCCCCTCTACTCTATGGACGTTAACCGTATATTGTATAGCGCGATGCGCTGGTCATGGGAATGAGGAGTTGGACATCTTCCCGATCTGTAATAAAATTCTGGCGATCTCCTCGTTAATCTTTGGATTTTCTGACACTGCATGAGGGTCCATTATTTCAGACAATTCTTTGATCTATCCGATCGCAGTCTTCCTGAACCGCTTTTGCCATCATTTGTAGATCTTCTTGGCAGTTATTGTAACTGGGTCTGACTACAACCGACGAAGTAACCGATCATATTCTGTATGTATACCAATCCAACACCAGTAAATGCGATCGTCTTCTAATAACCTCGGTAGTTTAAAGTTACACGAGCTGAATAAATGGATGGATTCTGGCGAACTTGTTTGAAATGAAGACTATTATGGTAAGGATCTAATCGCCAAAGGTCATAAGCTTTAGCTGCTTGTTCTTGAACTGAAGCAGGAAGTTCATCAAGTTTTTGACGAAAGGCTTTTGTGACAATTGATTTCATGGCGACTGAGGAGGAAAAACTTCATCAAGAGGTGTTGTTTCACCTGCTGCGATTTCTTTCCTGACGCTCTGGGCGATCGCTTCCCACTGCTCGTCTGTAGTGGCTTCAAATCTTGCTGTCCAGTTCAGTTCGTCTTGGATCTCAGCCAGCAGACGAGCGGCGATTCGCTCCGCGATACCTTCGGGAACGCATCCTGCTGATCTTCGGGTAATTGCTTCAGTTGGGCGATCGCCTCTTCGAGTAATTGAGTCATATTCACGCTCCCAATCGATGGCTTTGCCCGTTATTCTAACGAAACTGACTGGGTTTATAGCGATCGCTCCGCTATACCTTCGGGAATGCCCCCCCATTTTCCCATGAGAGGCCATTTTCTCATAAATGATTAGCGGCTCTGGCGTTGTGCGATTTCCATCAATAATCGTAAGGCTTCATTCACAGATTCTTCACTTGGAAATGCTTTTGCCACATCAGGATCAAGCAAAACTAGATTATTGCCTGCTCGATAACGTTCCACATATTTTCCTTTAATTCCCCCTGTTAACTGGGAAAAATCATACTCAGGTCGCAGTTCATCATCCATTTCATTATTAATGTTATTCGTTTCCTTCTTCATAAAATCTTTGTTGTAGCAAAGCCAACTTAACTCAAGGAAATTTCACCTTTAAAAACATCAATAATTGCCTTTTCTTCCCTGAGAAAATCAATTCCTAATAGTCCATTGGCAAAAGAACTCAGAGGTAAATCCATCGCTACTACAGAAAAATTCTCTTTACGGACTCCTAAACAATTAAACCAAGGAACAGAGACAATCGGCAATTTTACGGTAGCTGAAGCAGTCACAATCGTAGTGGTTTGAAGGGGGTGTTTCAAGTCACACCCTAAACATTCTAGGATTTGGCAGGGCAACACAGTATAACTTGAGCCTGTATCGAGCAATAATCTTAAAACAATGGGACTTTCCCTAGCTCGTCCTACTGATGCTCTCAACCAAAGTAAATTCCCCTGTCGATTTAGGCGATAGATTCTACGAGAACTCATAAAATAAAGGCCACATCTTCAGGAATTTGCCCTACATATTCGATCGCTAGGGGTTGCTCAGGAATAGAAGCTAACATTTCATAGATGTGCGACGGGTTGGGAGAATGAGCCAGCACTTCTCCTTCTATAACCTGCATCTGATCATCAAGGTCTTTATAGGCAATCAGTAACCATTCCCCTTGATAATGCTGTTTCATTTCTTCAAAGGTCATTAGCTCAGACATTTTCTTGGTCTATCCGATCGCAGTCTTCCTGAATTATTTCTACCATAATTTGTAGATCTTCGGGTAACTGCTTCAGTTGGGCGATTCGCTGCGCGATACCTTCGGGAATGCCTCTTTCAGTAATTCAGTCATGGTCACTATCACGATCTATAGCGTTGCTAGTTATTATAGCAAAAAACATTTCCTGGACTCTTTAACCCAAGTCTATCTATCTCCCTATCCCTATCCAAGAACCAATTGTTTTGAAAACTTGAACTCCTTTTTGCACCACAGGAGAGTTTGCAACTCTACTAACAAAACTAGCTGCTGCCTTAGCACCACGAGCTACATAAGGCCCAGCTTTCTTGCAGGCCTTTATTACTTTAGGTACTACTTCAGCAATGTCCCCTACTATCTTCACTGTTTTTTCTAGCCATTCAACCATCCGGTTTCTAATGGTTATTTCCTGTTCTTCATTCAGAATAATGTCTTGATTGGTCGCAGAACTTCCACCAGAGTCATTATTCACATTAGCTGATTGACTATATTGAGTTCCCGTACCAGACCCAGACCCGTCTCCGCTGGTTTTAACTCTGTCTATGGTAGACATGAAGTAAGGTAGTATCGCATCCGCATTGACCCGCTGAAACACTGTTGTGTAAAGTTCCCCTAACCATGGTTTTCTGTCAGGAGTATTAATGCTTTTATTATCAACAGCCACTGATGGAACCCGTTCCGCCACTTCTTTGCCAGTGTACCGGGCAATTTCTGCTTGAATTAACTTAGTTCTTGTCCTCAGTTTTCCAGAAAATTTTTCAGGCTCTACAAAACCCGCAAATGTAAATACAATAACTGCTGCTGCCCAAATTTCTGGCCCAAATGATTCATTAATGACACGAATAGCTCGTTGCTCATCAGAGCGTACTCTCGTTTCATAGAGAGGAGTAACAAACCACAGACAGTCCACTTCCCGTAAATCAACTTTGGACTTAATTCTACTAATATATTCTGCATCATTTTTCCCCTCTATTTCATCACACAATCCTGGAGTATCAATTACCTGAAAAGGAATTCCAGCAACTTTTGCATCAAAAAATTCTACAGTGCAAGTAACTGGTTCATCATCTCCTACTCGACAGACTTGTTTGCCCATCAAAGTGTTAACTGTGCTAGACTTACCTACCCCTGTTCTGCCAACTAGGAGAAACGTAAATCCCCTCTTTTCTCCTTTTTCAAATTCTGCTAATATCTTCTCAACATCCGGATCTACTGATTCTTCCTCTTTCCCCACATCTTTGAGCCGCTGAAACACGGTTTCATGAAATTCTCCTAACCATAATTTACCATCAGGAGTTGTTTTGCTCTTATTACTAATAGGTACTGATGGAATAAGGTCGGCCATTTCTTTTCCAGTGTAACGAGCAATTTCTGCCCGAATTGACTGAGTTTTTTGTATCAGTTGTGCAGGAAACTTTGAACGGTTTACATGATCTGTATCTGTAAATATAATCACAGATCTCTCCCAAATACTTTCTCCAAACGATTCATTAATGAGCCGAATAGCTCGTTGATCGTTCTCATACACTTTCGTTGCACCCAAACGAGTAAGAAACCACAGACAATCCACTTCCTGTAAATTAATTTTAGATTTGATCCGATCGATATATTTAGGATCGTGCTGTCCGTATGTCCGATCGCACAATCCTGGAGGATCAATTACGCGAACAGGAATTCCAGCAATTTTTGTCTCAAAGATTTCTACAGTTCAAGTACGTCGTGAAAATGATCTTCCCTTACAGACTTGTTTGCCCATTAAAGCGTTAACTGTGCTAGATTTACCCCGTTCGGTAGTACCAACTAGGAGAAACGTAAATCCTCTCTTTTCTCCTTTTTCAAATTCTTCTATCCTCATATCAGTCTCCTATTGATTGTTATCAAATTACTTTTGGCAAGGGAAATCGCGATTTCCCTTGCTCAGTCAATGTTTCGTCACTAATACCTGACCCACACTTTCAAGTTATAAGTCAATTTTGTGCCTGCATCGAGCCAGTAGTGAACTCCAACCTTAGATGAGTTTTTCTGAGTATATTTAGCGTCTCCACGACCCACACCAGGATCGACTTTAGTTATGGAAATTGCACTGACAGTTTTGTTTAATTCGATTTTCGATATTTTTCCGTTACAGGGAAAATCATCATCGCCTTTTTTACCGACCAACTTGGCTTCATAGGTCATCGATGTATTAATGGCAAGCCTTTCACTCATGGCTCATTTAGCTCCTGCTGTTCTTGAAGACAAGGAGTTCCAATTGTAGACTTCCTTGAGAAATAGAATTATTCTTTACAGTATAGAATACTGGTTTTGATTGGCCTACTGACAAAAAGATAAATTTGGTCTATAGTTTAAGCAAGGATTTAACATTTTGTAACGCAAAAAGTTAATTAAAATTAAAAAAAGTTGTAAAAGGTTAAAAAAGTGATAGGATAGCGACGGAGTGATATCGGTATAACTAATGGATGTGGAACCAATCCTGACATGGGCCGATGAGTTGATGTTGGCTAAAACAGGCACAAGGTTAAGTAGTCTGCAACGAGCTGTGTTAGCTGGGGTTTGGAATCATCAGAAATATAAAGAGATTGCGGATGAATATCACTGTGGCGAAGGGAATGTGAAAATAGTGGCAGGGAATTTATGGAAGTTGATTGCAGAAGAGTTGGGAGAAAAAGTTAATAAGAAGAATTTTCGCGCAACATTGGAGAGGTATTATATTTCCCATTCTAATATTAACAACCTTGTTCAACAGCCAAATTTTAATCAAAGTCATGTTAACATTTGTGCAAAGAATTTGTACCCTAGAGAGCCAACCAAACAACGCTCACCTTCTTACTCTATCAATCAACCACAACAGCGCCACGATCTCACAGAAGCGCCAGAATACTATCCTCTGAACAACCGCAGCACCGAACTAAGCACACTGAAACAGTGGGTATTGGATGAAAAAATCAAGATAGTTACAATTTTTGGATTACCTCGCATCGGTAAAACGACTCTCGCGAGAGCATTGCTAGAAGAGGTTAAAACTCAATTTGAAGCCGTCATCTGGCGCAACTGCACGAATAGCCTAGAACGGGAATCTCTGGAAGCTGAGATTATAGACTGTATCGGCAAATATCAAACCGATAAACCTACAAAGCTCATCCATTATTTACGCTCTTCTCGTTCCCTGATTATCCTCGATGACTTCCAAGAACTCTTTACTCCGGGTGAGTTGGCTGGGACTTATTTACCTGGATGTGAACGTTATGGTAAACTCTTAAGAGAAATAGGGCGCTTCCATCACCGCAGTTGCTTCCTCCTTCTCAGTTGGGAAAAACCGACAGAAATCGCCACCTTAGAACGGGAAAACAACCATTGTCTCAGCTTACAACTGGAAAGTTTAGGAGGAGCAGCACGGGAAATCTTGAGCCAGCACCAACTCATGGATGAGGAGCTATGGGAAGAACTGATTCAACGTTACGGAGGTAATCCGTCTTGGCTCAATATTATTGCTTCTACTATCCAGGACTTCTTTAACGGTAGCGTTGATAAGTTCCTATCCTATCCTAACCCCTTCCTGGGCGACCTAGAACCGATCTTGCAAGACTATTATCAACGCTTATCTCCCTCGGAAATGACAGTAGTCCAGTGGTTAGCCAGTGAAGACACGACCGATATTTTTCACAAACCCAAAGAGTTAGCCTTGTCTCATGCTGAATTCTTACAGGCAATACACTCTTTAATCAAACGGGGAATGCTTGAGAAGCACACCCATGATGAAGTCGACCAATTTACCCTACAACCGACAATTGCATCTTATATTCATTGCCGATAAAATTTAGGCGATCTAATTAATGTTTTAGGATGATACCAAGCAGTGATACCATAACGATCATAGAGCGTTAGCAGCACGTACGATACTCCCACAATCAAGGGAATGCCGAGGAAGACTAAGCCCGCAGTGATAGTATAGATATTATCAATGAGTAAGAGCGATCGCATCATCTGCTCTAGGGCAAACCAAATCGGACGGTGAAATAAGAACATGCCATAGGCGCAATAGGCTATGGTGTGGAATAATCGGTTAAGTCGCGAATTTTGACAAACGACATCAGAAAGGCGATAGATCAATAGCACAAAGGAGAACATCAACAAATTCAGTAAAATAGTGTTGTGTTCAATTCCTAGGCTATATTTCTTTTCCCACAACCAGCACAGGGGCAAGAACGCTAAAAATACTCCTCTGTTCAAGGATAATACTTTTCGCCAAATGCGACCCTCAAACCAATTCTTTTTGGCTGCTAAAATTCCCCCTATAAAGGGTAAGCTATAGCAAATCAGGCGCATATCGGTAATGTTCAAATAAGTGGCACTGAGGAAGAGAGTTAAGAGAACTCCCCCCAGAATTGCCGCTTTGTAGAGAGTTGGAATTTTCTCAATATTGAGCAGTGAGAAGAGGCTATAGTAGACTGAAATTAATCCCACATACCATAACGTCGGTAAAGGCGGATACCCGTCAGAAGCAAAGATTAATTGTAACCCCAAAACGTGAATCAAGATTTGTCCCCAATCCAACATGCTATAGAGATAACAAAATAGGGCAAGGGAGAGGTAATAGAGCGGGAAGAGTTTAGCCAGCTTTTTGAATAAAAATTTCCCGGCTGTCTGGATATTCGGAAAGGTTAATTGATGTCGGTTAATTAAACTTCCAGCAAGAAAGACTAATAGCCCTAAGCTACATTGAAGACTGAGATGGTGTAACTGCGATAAATCAACTGTTGTGCCGAAAAGGTGGAAGCGATAGGATTTGAAGCAATAATCGGGAAGATTGTACAGTAAGATCGTGGAAATTCCTACGGATCTCATGAAATCGAATCGGGATGAACGATGGACTATTCTGTTCATAGTTCTAGGGTTGATGAGGTTGAACTATATTTGGCACTGCCAATCCCCCGAAATCCCCTTTAAAAAGGGCAATTTTCGCGAGTGCCCGCCTTTTTCAGAGGGTTGGGGGATCTTAGAGTTGTAGGGATTTTAAAAACTAGCTATTATCCTCTAGAACTTCCAGTGTATGAGCTGGAGGTTCTGTCCATTGGCTTTCAAAAGTTAACTTGGGGTCAATCTTGAAATCGACTGTGCCATTGCCACAAACGGCTTCATCTGGATTAACCCGAAACATTGCCGCATCAATACAACGGGCGAGATAAATAAACTCTTCATCTACCATTCCGGAAACTCCGGCATTGAGGAAATAAACTCCGGGATGAAGAAAGCATTCAAAGGAAAACTGAACGGTAATCACTTGATGAGGTTCAAAGTGAGAAATTTTATGAAAAGAAGGGCTGACAGAGGCTCCACCTAATTCTAGCCCGCTAATGGTTTTAATTAACATGCCAAAGCGTACATTTTGAGCCATTTTAGAAAAGCGAACTTTGAATGTATAGATGTAGGGTTGTCTGCGAATCAGATGATTAACTAGTCTACCGGATAGGGTTTCAATGTGAGGGTCAATAATTTCTGCCCCTCTGGTGGTGTAGGAAAGGGTATGTTCGGGGTTAAGATTGGGATCGTAGTAGTCTCCTAATGTGGGTATGGATGGGGAATGAGGGGAGTCTTTAGAGGAAGAAGATTGCCCATTGGTTTCTGATTTTTCTGGTGTGGGAAGGCTTTGCTGTTGATGGGATTTTTTCAGTTCTTCACGTAAGATATGGCTTTTGTCTGAGGGTGCATAAATCAGTTCTTGATATTTGGAGACGACGAATTTCGGTTTATTGCTGAGGATAATTTCGCCTTTATCCATGAGGATAGCCCGATCGCACAATTCGACCACCGAAGAAGCAGCATGAGATACAAATAACACTGTCCCGCCGCGATCGCGAATATCCTGAATCCGAGCAAAACATTTGCGCTGAAACGCTTCATCTCCCACGGATAGAGCTTCATCAACGACTAAAATATCGGGTTCGACACTGGTTGCCACCGCAAATGCCAAGCGCACGAACATTCCACTAGAGTATGTTTTTACTGGTTGTTCAATAAATTCACCGATATCCGCAAAGGCGACAATCGAGTCAAATTTAGTTTTAATTTCGTCCTTCGTTAACCCCAATAACTGACCATTAAAAAAGACATTCTGCCGCCCTGTAAATTCCGGATTAAATCCGCTGCCCAATTCCAACAGAGCCGATAGCCGACCTTTCACCTCTACCTCACCTGTGCTTGGTGTAAGGGTAGCGGCAATAATTTGTAGCAAGGTACTTTTTCCCGAACCATTGCGCCCCACAATGCCTAGGGTTTGCCCTTGAGGAATTTCTAAATCAATATCATGCAGCGCCCAGAATTCTTGCCCCCTGGTTTTTCCAGGTAGCAACAGCTCTTTGAGGCGATCGCCCGGATGGGCATATCGCTTAAACGATTTAGAAACACCTTTTAGTGAAATCGCCATTTCACTCATGAAAATTACAATACCTTTAGTTCAGTGAGATCGTCAACCAACCCGACACTCTCCCAGGAATAAATGGGTATCCCTTCCCTAGATCACATCGGCAAACGCGGGGCGCAGTCGTCGATAGACCCACAAACCCCCTGACAACAGTACCAGAGAAATGCCCAAAGCACTCATCCATTCTCCCCAATGTTGCATGTGGCCCACTAAAATCAAATCTCGGTAGGTTTCCGAAATCGCTGCCAAAGGATTGAGCCAAAACACCCACTGTCGCCAAGGTTCGGGAATAATGGTAACCGGATAGACAATGGGAGTCATGTAAAACCACAAATTGGTAATCACCGCTAAACTTTGGGGAATATCGCGCAAAAACACGGTTAATGCCGAGACTAAATAGCCCAAACCTGCCGTAAGCAACAATTGGGGTAACCACGCTAAAGGCAACAATAACAGCGTCGGATGTAGCGTCTGCGTGATCAACCCGCTCAATACAATCAGGGCAATTAACCCCATAGAACTTTCAATGAAGGCGCTCAGAACGGGAACCAGAGGCAATAGCCCTAGGGGAAAAACAACCTTTTTCACTAAATTCGGTTGACCAATCACCGCATTTGAGGACTGAAGCAAACCGGTCATAAATGCAGTCCAGGGCAGCAGTCCGGCAAATAACCATAGCCCAAACGTGAGATTATTGGCTGCCATTCCCTGGAGATTGAGCTTCACCTTCAGCACAATTGAAAACACATAGGTGTAAATCAGTAACTGCGAGAGTTGATTGAGCAACGGCCACAAATTCCCCAGTACTGAACCCTGATAACGAGCCGCTAAATCCCGGTGAACTAAACTTTTAAGTAAGTTCGCTTGTAGCAACCATTGACGGTTTCCCAGAAATTTGGCGATAATGCGACTTATCGCTCGCGCGATCGCTTCTACTCCCATTCCTCCTTTATTGGCCTTCAACAAAATTCACATCCTCTCTCACCACTGCACATTCTCAAATCCAACACTCCAAAGAGCATGGCCCTCAAATTTTGACATTCTCCCCGACTACCGTGCAACTGTGTCTTTACCCAAAGTTTTGTAAAATCGTAGTCTTAGTTACAGTAATCCAGTCTAGTCCATCTCTATATCATAAAGTGTTCAACCCACTTGCATCTTACCTATTAGTGTGAACTTTGATTCCTACGATTCAGGGGACTTCTACGATGAACTCTTCGGGGCCGATGGCAATCCCCGCCCCGAATGTCAACCCCTTATAGACCATTTCAATCATCTTTCTCGCGAACACCTTCATCAACGCCAACAAGCGGCCCAAATTGGACTGTTTAAGCTGGGAGTCACCTTTAATGTCTATGGTGCAGAAGAAGGAACTGAACGGATTTTGCCCTTCGATCTCATTCCCCGTATCGTCTTATCTCAGGAGTGGAAAACCCTAGAGCAAGGACTCAAACAACGAATTCAAGCCCTCAATTTATTTATTGCTGATATTTATGACCAGCAAAAGATCGTTAAAGATAAGGTCATTCCCGAAGAATTAATTCACTCAGCCACCGGTTTTCTCAAACCCTGTATGGGTCTCAAACCTCCCCAAGATGTTTGGTGTCATATTACTGGAACCGACTTGGTGCGCGACAAAGAAGGTCAATGGTACGTTTTAGAAGACAATTTGCGTTGTCCCTCTGGCGTTTCCTATGTCTTGGAAAATCGCCGAGTGATGAAAAGTACCTTTCCTCAAATCTTTAGCTTAATGGATATTGAACCGGTCGATCGATATCCTAGCCGTTTGCTCGATACCTTACTCCATCTAGCTCCTAGCCATCTTCCCAACCCCACCGTAGTCCTCTTAACTCCAGGAATATATAACTCAGCCTATTTTGAACATTCATTTTTAGCCCAGCAAATGGGAGTTGAGTTAGTCGAAGGCCGAGATCTAGTCGTTGTTGATGGCTACTTACAAATGCGAACTACGAAGGGACTGCAACGGGTGGATGTGGTCTATCGTCGCATTGATGATAGCTTTATCGATCCGACGGTCTTTAATCCCGATTCCTTGTTAGGCGTTCCCGGTTTGATGGAAGTTTATCAGTCTGGACGAGTTGCTTTAGCCAACGCCCTGGGAACCGGAGTTGCAGATGATAAGGTAATTTATGCCTATGTTCCCCAAATGATTCGCTATTATTTGGACGAAGAGCCAATTTTAGCTAATGTCCCCACCTATCTGTGTTGGGAGCCAAAGCAACAAGACTATGTGCTAAACCATTTACCACAATTAGTGGTTAAAGCCGCCGATGAGTCAGGCGGCTATGGCATGTTGATCGGTCCGAATTCAACTTCAGCCCAACGGGAAGAGTTTGCTCAACGGATTAAGGCCAATCCCCGTAAATATATTGCCCAACCCACCCTGTGTTTATCTAGGGTTCCTACCCTATTAGAGGGGAGTATCGAAGGCTGCCATGTAGATTTGCGCCCCTATATTCTCTATGGTAAAGATATTTCCGTAATGCCTGGAGGTTTAACTAGAGTGGCCCTCAAGCGGGGGTCTCTAGTGGTCAATTCTTCTCAAGGTGGTGGCAGTAAAGATACTTGGGTCTTACGAGATTAGGGGGCTAGGCTAGGGATGATGTCATGAAAATAACGATACATTAAGTTTCGTGAATTATTGATAAAAATGAGTTGCTCAAACTCAGGGTTATCCTTTATCCTTCCAGTAACGAGTTTTTCATGGCAAAAAAACTATGATTGAATCACTTGCATTTACCCATGCTTCACTGGCCTACGAAGATACTAACCCAACTCCCCAATTACGGTCTTTTGAAGGAATTAATGTATCTCTGGCCAAAAGTGCCGTAGGAGTTTTAGCTCTAAGTGTAGCGCTCTCGATTATCAGTGTCGCAGAAAACGCGATGGCCTACCTGAGTTACGGATCTAGAGGTAATGATGTTGTTTATCTGCAAGACTTGCTAAAACGTGCGGGTTATTTCTCCTATGCAGTGGGATCGACTGGTTACTATGGTAGTATTACTTATGATGCAGTTGTCAGTTATCAGTACGATATGGGCCTAGCTGTAGATGGAATGGCTGGCGCTCAAACTTTTGCGTCTCTGGAAGCTAATACTGGCGTAGGTGGTGGGACTCATCGGGTGGTTGCTACAGGTGGCTTAAATGTCCGTTCAGGAATGGGTACATCCTTTCCTGTTATTGGTGGACTCGCCAATGGACAACGGGTTTTTGTGGAATCCTTTGACCATACCGGCTGGGCAAAACTTACCACGGGTGGGTATGTGTCCGGTGATTATTTGGCCGCACTCTAATCTTTAAAATCAGAATTCTATTACAATAGTGAGTCAATTGCATAATAACTGACTCGCTATTTGAGCATTTTTTTGTAGTAAACGTTCGTTTTAAACGGCTAGGGATGTGGGGATTAAATCGATTTTACCGCGTTGTACAGCTCGCAATAAACGGTTAATTGACTTCCGCTCATGGGCTTGTAGTTCAGAATAGCTAGACGCGAGTTGCAGGGTATGATAATCGGTACAAGAAACGACACCGGTTGCACCCACTGCTCCAAAGATTTCGGAAATGCGATCGGATAGCTTTTCTGTTGGAGATAACATAGTTTTTTCTCTTCAACTCATCTTATGTTCCTATTGTGGTCGCTCGGGGTCACCTGTGGGGTGACAACCCCCACATAAAGTTTGTGATTTACGTTGGCTATACAAGTGATTTGGATAGGAGAGATAGGAGGAAGAGGAGATAGGGGAAGGTGGAGACGTGAAGGAGTCTGAAATATGTCGCTATTTGGGCATTAGTCTATTCGCCGATTGAAGATCCGTTTAGAATGAGCAGATTTTTACCTTGATTATTCTGATAATACGGGAACTAGGTTTTGATTACTGTTTGAAGTTAAGTTATGTTAAGTCGCGTCGCAGATTCAATCTATTGGCTCAATCGTTATGTAGAGCGGGCAGAAAATACGGCTCGATTTATTGATGCTAATTTGACCTTAATTTTGGATTCTCCGGTTGGGGTTGTCCATCAGTGGGAACCGTTGGTGATTACGACGGGCGATCGCCAGGTGTTTTGGGAGCGCTATGGCGAAGCGACGAAGGAGAATGTGCGCCATTTTCTCACGTTTGATGCGAAAAACCCCAATTCGATTTTGTCTTGTTTGTGGATGGCTCGTGAGAATGCGCGATCGATTCGAGAGGTGATTTCTTCGGAGATGTGGCAGCAAATCAATGAATTTTATTACATGGTTAAAGAGACTTCTCCAGAGGGGTCAATGGTGGAGTTATCGGATTTTTATACGGAAGTTAAGCGCTGTAGTCATTTGTTTGCCGGCTTGATGGATGCCACGATGTCCCATAATGAGGGTTGGCATTTTGGCTTGATTGGCCGGTTGTTAGAACGAGCAGATAAGACTTCGCGAATTTTAGATGTGAAGTATTTTATTTTATTGCCTTCGGCTCAGGATGTGGGCACAACATTAGATGAAATTCATTGGATAGCTTTGTTAAAATCTGCGAGTGCTTATGAAATGTATCGCAAACAAATACACCGTCACCAAATTACGCCTATGGGAGTAGCAGAGTTTTTGTTGCTCGATCGCCACTTCCCCCGTGCAGTACGCTCTTGTCTGTTTCGCTCCGAGCAGTCTCTCCATCGAATTAATGGTACAGCACCAGCAACCTGGAGTGATTCGGCCGAACGAGCCTTGGGTCGTGTGCGATCGGAGCTGGAATACATCACCATTGAGGAGATTATTCAACAGGGATTACATGAATTTGTGGATAATTTACAAAAACAGTTAAATTTGGTGGGCGAGCAGCTCTATCAAACCTATTTCTCTTTAGAGTCAGTGCATTAAATTAACAAAGATGGCAACAGGAACACATGCGCTATAAAATTATCCACTCAACTTATTATACTTATAGTGAATTTGTGGCTCTGAGTCCCCATTGGCTGCGGTTGCGATCGCGCTCCGATGGCGCTCAAACCCTGCATCACTTTCAGTTAGAGATCGATCCGCTCCCTACTGGTCAATCCTCTGTCCTCGATGAAGAGGGCAATGTTCTGGAAAAAATTTGGTTCGACGCTCAGGAACTCAAAGCACTAAAGATTACTGCCACTTCTGAAGTGGAAACCCATTGTAGCAACCCCTTTAATTATCTCTTAGAGCCTTGGGCCGTTCAATTTCCAATTGATTATCCGTCTAGTCTACTGGCTCGGCTATCCCCCTATTTTGCCCCTAGAACACTGCCGAGTCCAATCGATCCCAGGGTTTATACTTGGGCGATGGACATTGCCGATCGCGTTCGCTATCAAGTTACCCCGTTTCTGAGTGCGATTAATCAGCAAATTTATGAACGGTGCGATTATTATATTCGCGATACGGGCGATCCTTTTCCTCCGGGAATAACTTGGGAACAAAAAGGGGGAACTTGTCGAGATTATGCTGTCCTGTTTATGGAAGCCTGTCGCGCCATGGGGTTAGCTGCACGGTTTGTCAGTGGCTATCAAGAAGGCGATCTCGATACACCAGACCGCCACCTCCATGCTTGGGCAGAAGTCTACCTTCCAGGAGCAGGATGGCGGGGCTATGACCCCACCCACGGCCTAGCGGTCAGTAATGGGCATATTGCCGTAGCGACTAGTGCCATTCCCCAAAATACGGCTCCCGTTTCTGGCACCCTGCGCCGCTCTCAGGTACACAGTCAAATGGACTTTGATTTGGCGATCGCATTTTTAGATTAATCTGTGGTTAAATCCCTATCGTCTTCCTGGGCGTAATACTCCCAATCAATATTGGGAATGCTTTCGACTGCCTGGTTGAGAGCCACTTCCCAGGTTTTGCGAAGCCTACCTAAATAAGGGTCTCTCAGAGGAAGTTCAAGCTGGTGGCGGATCGCCAAACTATCCCGTTCGTACATCACCAGATTGATGGGCGGCCCTACGGAAATATTCGATTTCATCGTAGAATCGATGGATAAGATCGCTGCTTTCGCTGCAACTTCTACTGGGGTGTCAAAGTTCAACGTGCGATCGAGAATCGGTTTACCATATTTAGTTTCCCCAATTTGTAAAAACGGGGTTTCTGGAGTCGCTTGAATCGAATTCCCTTGGGTATAAACCAGATAAAGTTCTGGGTCTTCCCCCTGAATTTGTCCCCCCACTAAAAAGTTACAATGGTAATCAATACCGTCTTTTTCCAACCAAGCTCGGTCTTGTTCGAGCAATTGCCGGGTTTTACTGCCGATATAGCGGGCAATTTCGTGGAAAGTTGGTAGAGAATGCAAATTAAGATCCTGCTGCACTTTAATATCTTTCTTCAAACTAGAGACTACCGCTTGGGTAACAGAGAGGTTCCCCGAAGTACACAGGATAATCACTCGTTCTCCAGGTAGGGAGAAATCAAATAACTTACGATAAGTGGAAATATAATCCACTCCAGCATTGGTTCGCGAGTCTGCCGCCAGCACCAGACCAGAACGGGTGATAATGCCAAGACAATAGGTCATAGAAGCTAGAGAAAAACGCCTTACTGATTGTACGGAATTTTAGGAATGTGGCGTTTCCCGCGTGTATCCTTTATTGTTAAACTCAGGGGGTATAGAGGATGAATTCTCTCAAAACCACTGCTTTAATGTTTACAGGTGGATGCTTAAGCCTGTGTGTGACTGCATCTCCAGTCCAGTCCCTTCAGTTACACTTTCAGTCTCCAGATGGTCAAACTAGCGCCGATCTCTTGTTTGGAAACCATGTTACTTTTGGAAATAGTTATGTCGGTCCTATGGGTATTGAGCTTTATCAAGACCCAACAAAAGACCCGATAGATTCTTTTCTCAAAGGTGAGAGTCATCGAGTTTATTACCATAATGGTTCTCTCGATCCCTATTTGGCTAGTCACTTCCGCAATAATAAACCTGCTAAGTGTGATGCGAGGCAGTGTTTATTGCCACTGAACTCTATTTATTATGGTAGTCTCCATTCAACCCCTTCTACTGCTGTGATTACTCAATCTAATGGTCAGTGGCATTTTCATACAGTAATGGGTTCCCCTTGGAAGGCGAACAAGTCGAGTCCGTATCCTACATATTCGATGGGTCTGTTTCGTCTTAGCCTCAATTGTGCGTCAGATTTACTCTCCTGTGTTGGTTCGTCTGGGACTATGAGCATGTTTGCTAGCAGTAGTCAGCATTTGTGGTATGAAGGGCCGATGCAGTTTGTAGGATTTACCAATTCAACAGCGAATCCTACCCCAGTACCGACTCCGACTCCAACGCCCCATCCGACTAGGGTTCCGGAACCTTCCGTTGTTTTGGGACTGTTGTTCTTGAGTGGTTTGGGTTTGCTTAAAAAGAGAAGAATATAAATCCCAATAAGAAAGGCGATCGCCTCTGATGACCTGGTAGACTATCTATTGGTACTCTCTACTAGAGAACGAAGAATGGTCATATCCAATCATTTGGAAACTGAAAAACCGACAAAGAGTGCGATCGCTCTAGGAAGTAACCTCGGTGATTCTCGCGCTACCCTAGAAAATGCCCTAAAAACGATTGACCAAACTCCTGGAATTACCGTCACAACCCATTCGAGTTGGTACAAAACTGCACCCATTGGCCCATCACAACCGGATTATCTTAATGGCTGTGCCCTGTTAGAAGTGAAGCTAACTCCCCACGAGTTACTCAAAACGCTGCTCAATATTGAAGACCAATTTGGCCGAGTCCGTCAAGAAAGGTGGGGCGCGCGAACATTAGATTTAGATGTCCTATTATTTGCCGATTTAATTCTAGACACGACCGATCTGCAAATTCCCCATCCTCGGATGACCGAAAGAGCATTTGTATTAGTGCCCTTAGCAGAAATTGCCCCAGACTGGATCGAACCCGTTTCTGGGGAGGCAATTTCTCAACTGGTTGAAAAAGTGGACTGTTCTGGAGTAAGGGGGTTTGAGCTGGAGTCATAGAACTCAAGTATTAACCCGGTCTGAGCATAACTAGGAAGAGGAGAGTCGTTTCGGTAGTGCCATTTAATTCGCGATCGGTTATTGCCAATGGAGTGCAGCAGTAATATTTATGTTGGCGAAGCAAAGCAATCTCCGCCATCTCGCTTTAATATGACTATAACTCAACATCGATTTCAAAAAGATACCCATGTTGTTCCACTGGCCAGTCACTTGCATACCAAGGTGCGAGAAACTCTCCTCCTAGCCAAGGAACTACAGATGAGCAAGCAAACAATTTGGCACTGGAACTAAATTCACGATCAACAACACTTAGACTCGTAATATTCATTACAGGTAAAATAATCTCTCTCTTCCTTACTTGCAATTGTGGGTCGATACAGACAATTTTACCGCCAAACCAAAATGTGAGCCAAAGACGACCTGCCCTATCTACAGCCAATCCATCAGGTACACCTTCATTTTCATCAGCAACAATAAATTGGTAATGCTCGCGAATATCGGGTAGGGTAGCTTCAGTTCGATCTGAGTCGAAGGTAAAAACATGAACCGTGCGTTCCAAGCTATCTAAAACGTAGAGCGATCGCCCGTCTGGTGATATTCCCATGCCATTAGCATAGCCTAGTCCGCTAAAAATTTCTTGAACTTGCCCCTGGGGATTACATCCTAGCAGTGCCCCTTTTTCCCCGATTTCTCCCTCATTTTCATGGATAGTGTTGAACCAGATGTATCCAGTTGAGTCAAGAACCACATCATTACAAACCAATTGTCTGCCCTGATATTCTTGGACAATAGGTACTAGCTCTTGGGTATTGACATTCCATTCTACTAGTCCTAACTCTCCAGACAATATGACAGTTCCCTTACTAGATACTGCCAGACCATAAAATGCACTCGGTAATGGGAACCGTTGCACTTTGCGGGTCGTTAAGCATAGTTGAACGAGCTGAAAATTACCGTAGTCCAGACAAAATAATTGATTACGTCTAGAGTCATAGCAAAGTCCCTCACCGCCCTGGAGATCGCACTCTGGCACTACGGTTATTTTATAGTTTGGTGAGCGTCGTTCTAGCAGTAGTGCATTGCGTAGATGCTCCCCATAAAACTGTAGTGCATCTCGATTCTTACCAACCAGGTTGAGTTCTGCCAGTGGACTGGGATGATAGTAGGTATCTTGAATTTGCTCTGTTGGTTCGCAATTAAACGCGATCAATTGGGAGCAATTGAGAGTGTGTTGAGCGAGGCTAAAATCAAACAACGCTGACGCGAGACCACTTTTATAAGTTGATAGATACAATCGAATACTGGTGGGTATTTTTTCTATTGATGTCTGTTTGGGAATCTGAGGACAAATTCCCTGGGCTAATATTAGAGCAGCTTTGGGTAAATTAAAGTTAAGACTCTCCTGGTACAAAAATCCAAATGTGGCGCTCATACGAGCATTCATTTCAATCAAGATCGGAGAACTTTGGTCTTGAATCCAAAATTCAGCGCTGAAAAAGCTATTGTTCAAACCGCTATCTTGAATAAAATGAGCTACTCGCTGATAAATAGCTCTTTGTTGTGCCTGACTCACTTGAGAAGGAAAAGCATAACAATCTACCGATCCATCTTGTGCTTCCACAGTATCCACTAAACCCAAAAAATGAACCTCTCCTTTATAGACAAAGCCATCACAGGTTAAAGGTTGACCGGAAATCAGCTCTTCGACTAAAAGTGGCACTTGAGATGTTACAGCTATGGGGTATTTTGTGCCATCAACAAATTCTTGGAATAAGTTTTGATACATTTGCCACCACGGTTGGTAAGAGCTGGCAAGTTCTTTACATACTTGTTCTAATTGTTCAGGTTGCTTTACTTTTGCACAAAACATTCCGTAACTCGAACAAACGGGTTTAACAAATACGGGAAACTTCAGTTGATTTACAATGTCCTTGTCAATTAATATCTCAGTTTTATTGGCCAGTTGTACAACACTGTGGCCGGGAGAATATGAGTCGATTTCACGAGCATAAAACTTATGAAAACAGTTGAGGACACCTTCTATAGAAGGGCCAAAAAGATTCAGGCTTTGACAAACCACAGCCGCCACTAAATTGGCGATATCAAAGCTATAGTAAACAAACCCGATCTGGTGAACTTGGGCATAAGCAATTGCATCTTGGCAAAAGGCAACTAAATCGGCTTCACCTTTAAGTTTAGGTGGTGTAGTTTGTATACATGAATACTCTAAACAATGAAAGCAATAGGCAAAAAAATCAGAGCTAGAAAATAATTGCTTCTCATCTTTAGATGGACATAACACCAATACTGGAATGAGTTTATCGGCTGAATTATTGGTCTGGAGTACAGTTGCTGTTGCTACTTTGAGCATGAATTTATAGTATGAGCCATCATACTAATTTTACTTGATACTGCTACAGATTTTTTTGCCGATCGGTTGCTTCTAAAAATGAAAAGATTATTCCCATAAGCGAAGTTTCGTTATAGCAATATTGCCGGATAAACACACCTCAACATCTGTTCCCGGATCGGATGTGCGGTTGATATCATCTCCCACATATAGATATCCATCTCCTTGCTTGACAAACTCAGTGAGTAGGGGACGGGTACAGAGGGAACAAAAGACAAGTTCCGGATCGGGTGTATCGGGTTCTAGGTGGGGAAAATTGACGCTCCATAAGGTTCCCGACTCAGGGGGTTGAGCTAATAAGTTTTCCAACACCCTCACTGTCCATTGTGTCGCCCTTTCCCAGTCTAGTTCTCTGTCGCTTCTTTTGAAGTGAGACAAGGCGATCGCTGGAAGACGATGTATTGTGGCTTCTCGGGCTGCCCCTATTGTCCCGGAAGGATAAATGTCTGAACCCATATTGCAGCCAGCATTAATCCCAGAGATCGCAAAGTGGATATCGTCGTAGAGATAGTTGACTCCAAGACGGACACAATCGGCTGGTGTACTGTCCACACTCACTTCAGTATCCGATCGCCGTTCGACTGGAATCACGGTGCGAATATTGACCTGATGACCACAACCAGACTGGTGGTGTTTGGGCGCAACAACCATAATGCGATCGGTCGTTACTTGAGATAATGCCCTGTGTAATGCACGAATGCCCGGAGCATCAATCCCATCATCATTAGTTACTAAAAAGCTCATAATCCTAACCCCCCTCTTTTGATGTAAGGTGCTAATTCCTCTGGAATTAAATTATCTTTTTCTTCTTCATGATTCAAAATATAAGGCTTAGAAATCATCTCTATGATTTTTCACCAATCGCTTCAATCGATTACCCAAGCTTTTTCCATATTAGAGTTTCAATTTATCTAAATAGACTGTAATACAAATACCAAAACACTCCATAAAAAATCAATATCCATTCATCTTTGTCGCGTCTAACCACATTACTCCAAACAAGTCATGACCCACACCATAGCCCGGTTGTTGAGTTTCCTCTAATTGCTGCAACACTTGAGCTAGGATAAATTCGACTTTCTGTCTGCACAGATGTTTGTCCGAAATCTTGTGTAATTCTTTCTGGGCGACCGTTTTAAATCCTTGAACTGCTAGGGGCAAATCAACGGGTTCTATGGGCAAAGACTCGCCCAGTAGCATTGCTGCTTCACTAACTAAACTATTCCACCAGCCAGAGAATTTCTTGAAGAAATCCAAGATATAATCGGGTGCCGATCCTAACTCAACTTGGAAGATTAATTGGCTCAATTCAGTTTCTTTCGAGGGATCGAGCAAACTATTGATGAGGTTACGATACTTAGGTAATTCTGGGTTAAATTGTCCCGTTGAGGTATGACGACCTACCATAATGGAGCGATCGAAAAACTTGAATTTCTCAACAGGGCAGCCTACAGCATCAGCCGCTTGCTGCATAATCTCTTGCAACTGTTCATGGGCGTAAAAACTCATCCATGTGGGTTCTGCATCTCCTTGGCTCTCGAAAAAGCTCATGCAGTAATCCCACCGGTTTTCTTTCCATTTGGGTGTCCACTCGATGCTGTACCGTCCTAATACATCTACAACCACTGCACACCGGGAGCGATTTTCGCAAGCATTCTCCGCAATTTTCTGTAGGGCTTGGTTTAGCTCATCATGAGTCAGATGGGAGTAGGGAACGCCACAAGAAAGGTACACATCAAAAGGTCGATGGAACTCCCTAGTCCGAATATCCGCACATTCAAACCTCACGTTACTGTGGTTGCTATATAGCTCATTGGCAGTTGCCACCATTGGGGCACTGATATCAACTCCCAGGTAATCTAGATCGTAGCTGCTGCCTAGTTCTGATTCCTCGGACAACAGTGTTGATAGCAACAGATATCCATCTCCTGTACCTGCACCAACATCTAAAACTCTTAGTTTCTCTCCCTTTTCCTTACTATATGGCGCGATCGCATACTTAAACACTGAACGAGAAAATGGCTCTTCCCACTCAACTTTTACACCGTCACGACGACTTTTAGATAAGTAATGTTGAACCGCATTGGTTTCGTGGTACAACGTCTCTATATGCTCTGAAGTTACTTTCATTGCTACTTACCTCCATCTTTAAATTATACTCAAAGTATCTAAAATCGCTTTAACTTTAGACACTTCATGGGTTCTCAACAGATCGCTTTTTCCTAACGCAGCAAAAACCCCCGTGAGGACTTGAGAACTACTGTATTCTTCCCCAAAAATTTCCAATGCAGTGGGAATTACATTGAAAACAGGAAACCCTAATTTCCTTAGTCTAAACGCATTTAAAAGACTGCTTATTTGATACCTTATCCGATTTGAAGCATTTTGGGATTTATAGTACAAATTGGTGTATCCCAGACCGACTGCTGGATCGATAAAAATTTTCCTGACTCCATGTTTTGTCGCGATTTCGATCTCTTTTCCAAAATAATCGTATAGTAAATCAATCGGATCTTTGGTTACATCTAATTCAAACTCCCCTACATCTCTAGCATGTTTTCCTTGAATGTAACACAAAATAATGGCCGCATCGAACTCAGCCACTATTCGATACATTTCTTCGCTATGTTCGATACCTGTAAAGTTAATGACGTTTGCCCCTGCCTTCAAACATTCCTCTGCCACTTCTGGGTAATAGGTGTCAACTGAACTTAAAACACCTGCTTTACTGAATCCTTCAATAATAGGGAGAAGTTGACTGATTTGTTTCAACCCATCGGCTCTCGCGGCATTTTTGGCAGTAGCTTCAGCTCCAATATCGATGATATCCGCTCCTTGAGCGGTTAAAACCTTACCACGACGAATTGCTTGCTCAGTCGTGTAACAGATGCTCTTCTTGTACCAAGAATCAACGGAAAGATTGACGACTCCTAAAATAGCTTTTTGTGAATTAAACTTAAATTGCTTATGACCAATAGTAAACTCTTCTACTTCAGCATTGTAGTCATCTTTATATTGGTCATAAATGGCGTAAATATCCGCGAGAGAAAACACTTTTAACCTCCGTTTATTGCCTGCTTTGTATTGTAACTTTACTCCATCAGTTCCCGACTATTTATTACAACCGCAAACCCCCTGCAACTTCCAAATTTTGTCCAGTAATGTAATTAGCTTCAGGACTGATAAAGAAACCTACTGCATCGCTTACTTCTTTTAAGGTTGCAGGTCGTTTTGTTGGGAGCAGTGGGATACTTTCCTCTAAACCAATAGAATTTTCTGCGACTCCTGGAGAAATAACATTGACGGTAATGTTGTCTTCAATCAACTCTACTGCCAGGGATTTAGTATAGACAATAATACCCGTTTTGGCAATTCTATAGACGGGATTTATGCGATCTGCTATCACATTTTGGGCACTAGCAAACGCAAAGTTGACGATCCGTCCCCAACCTGCTGCCTTGAGATAAGGAATTGCGGTTTGATTAATATAGAACGCGCTATGGAGGTTTGAATTAAATATTTGATGCCATTCCTCTATAGAGACCTGGCTAATTTGTTTTTCCAAATAGTCACCCACATTATTGACAACTACTGATAAGCCTCCAAGTTGTTGCGCTGCCGTTTCGACGAGAGACTTAGCTTGTTCTGGTTGGGTAACATCTGCTTGTAGGGCAATCGAGTTTACGCCATAGGTAACAGCAGCTTCTTGACTCACTTTTTGGGCTACTTCTGCACTTTTATTATAGTGAAATGCGACATCAAATCCTTTACTTGCCAGATCTAGAGCGATCGCCTGTCCTATTCCCACTGCCGATCCGGTTACCAGAGCCTTTTTTAACATGATCTTCCGATCCTCATGAACTGAAAATATGATTGGATTGAGACAAACGATCTAACTTTACCATGTCTAGGTAAACTATACTATAGGCTTAGTCTGCTATGATTGCTTCTGCTTCAATCTCAACCAAAATTTTGGGATCGATTAATCGACTTACTTCAACCATTGCGGTTACAGGTCGAATTTCTCTAAAAAACTCTCCATGAGCTTGTCCAACACTTTTCCAATCTTCGATATTGACAACATATATTCGTGTTCGTACTACGTCTTTTAGATTAGCTCCAGCCTTGTGGAGTATGGTTTCAATATTTCTTAGGGTTTGTACGGTTTGCGCATAAGCATCACCAGGACAAACAATCTGACTTTGTTCATTAGTTGGGGTCGTTCCTGCTATCCAGACTTGATTTCCAATCCGAACTGCACGTGAATATCCAACAATAGGTTCCCAAGGAGTTCCACTAGAAAAGTTTTCACGTTTCACATTGCTAACCTTTATTTTTTTCTACATTATACTTTTATGAGTATGTTTCTATTTATTCTAGCGATTTTACACGCTATTTAGAGAATGTTGGGTTTAAATCCAACCTCTAAGACCATAGACAAACAGGCCAATATACTCTTTTAAGGCGTTGGTGGTATCTCGCAGGCGACTGCTATCTGGAATAAGACTTAGTAGGGCTGATTCCCAAGTGGTTTCAGTTTCAATGGGACTGAGACCGGGGGGACTGAGGAAGTCTGTGGGTGCGGGAATGGCTTCGATACCTTGTTTTTGGAAGACCAGGAGCGATCGCACCATATGAGTTGCTGACGTTACTAACAATACCCGATTAATTCCCTCTTCGTCCAGAATTTGGCGCACATTCACCGCATTTTCATAGGTATTTAAGGAATTGGGATCTTGTAAAATTACCCCTTGAGGAACTCCTAGCGCTTGGGCAATTTTTGCCATATCTGCCGATTCTGGGGGTCCTCCATCCTTCCAGTCAATGCGTCCTCCAGTGAGGATTAACCGGGGGGCTTTCCCTTGCAGATATAACTGTGAGCCATGTAGAATGCGATCGCCAGCCTCCGACACATCCACCCAAGGACGGGGATAAATTTGGGCTTTAATCCCCCCTCCCAGCACCACAATAGCCTCCGCAGTCGGTAACTCATCTGGAGGAATATGGCGCAGTTCCAGGGATTGAATTAATGTCTGATTCACCCAACCATTACCACCAAGCAATAACACCAGCAGTGCCAAAGAAATCGAAATTGCCGCTCGTTTCGGCCATTTCCACAGCAACACCAAAGAAACGACCATCAACACACAACTTAACCCCATCGGATAAACGAATAGGGGGAGTAACTTAGAGAGAAATAAGAACATATAGCGCTTCGCGCTGGTAATGAGTCATTAGCCACGGGTCAATTGTTTTGCCCCTTAAAGTCCTACTTAAAAAGGAGGATTTAGAGCGATCTTAACATAGCTTATCAAAACAGAAAACACGGTATACGATTCTTATTTCCGCCAACGTTCTACTTTCGTGCGATTTTGGGCTAGAGAATTATTTTCCGCTCTCGGATCGGTGGGTAAAATCCAAGTTTCTTCATTGACCTCTTCCTCCGTTCGCCAAGAGGTTTGAATCCACCAACTCGCCACACCTCCCACAATTCCCCAAACTATACTAATTGGAGGGGAAAAGTTAACCAGCAAAAAAGTGAGGGTAAACCCTAACCCCATCAGCACTCCTCGGGGCAACGTTCTCCTAGATTGAGAAGATACAGCCGGTGTATCCGGTTGTTGGGAGGAAGAATTGGGAGTCCGATCGACTTCATCTGCCATACTACTGGGTTTTTAGTCCTTCTCAATTAGAAATAGATGTACCACATAAAGCGCAAAAACTGCTGTAACTAATTCCCCGCTCTACCACTTAAAAAACCAGAGTCGGTTTTGATTCCCCAGTAACTCTAACACTTTTTGACCATCAATTGGTCTGGAAAAAAAGTATCCTTGTCCCCACTCGCAACCCAATTCAGACAATATTTTCAATTGTCCTAGGGTTTCTACTCCTTCGGCAATCACTTGCATCTTTAAGTGATGGGCCAAATTAATAATTGTCCTGACAATATCCGAGTGTTCCCCACTTTCTCCCATGTTACTTACAAAGGATTTATCAATTTTCAAGATATCTAACGGAAATCGATGTAAATAACTTAGAGAGGAATAACCGGTGCCAAAATCATCCATACAGAGTTTAATCGATCGTTCTTTTAATTGACTTAAGACCTGTTTGACATACTCTGCATTATTAATAGTCATACTTTCCGTGATTTCCAGTTTTAGGTAATGGGCATGAATCTGGGATTGATGAATAATTTGATCGATTTTTTCTAATAAATTAGGTCGTGAGAGTTGACAACCGGATAAATTAACGGCCATGGTTAAGCGATGGTGACCGTAACTTTCCCATCGACGCAATTGATTGCACGCTTCTTCGAGTACCCATTGTCCTAGTACAGCAATTAATCCAGTTTCTTCGGCAATAGGAATAAATTGCACAGGGGAGACTATCCCTAATTCAGGATGTTGCCAGCGCAAGAGAGCTTCAAATCCAGCAATTTCTCCGGTTTGTAAGCAAGTAATGGGTTGATAATAAACAATAAATTGATTATCTTTAAGGGTATCTGGGCTTTCTAATAGTTGGACTGCATGACGCAAATCATTTTCGAGTTTCAGTTGATTCATCACTCGCGTATGGGTTTCTAAATCAAAGACTTCATAGCGAGCGCGTCCTTTACATTTGGCATGATACATGACAATATCAGCATCCCGAAGCACTTGTTCAGGTCGTTGATAACCGGTAGAACTTAGAGCAATCCCAATACTAACAGTAGAGAGAATCTGATGACTCTCTATAACAAAGGGACGAGTCATATCTTGGTGAATGGATTCTGCTAATTGATTAGCTTGGGAAAATGCTGAGATATCAGTTAAAAGAATGGCAAATTCATCACTACCTAAATGAGCAATGGGTGTTGCTTCTATGGACAGATGAGACTGTTTTTGTAAGATCCGATCGAGTCGTTTGGATAACTCAATTAGGAGGCGATCGCCAAGAGTATGCCCCAATGTATCATTAACAACTTTGAATCGGTCTAGATCGAGAAACAAAATTGCAAATTTATACTCTTTTGACTCTTTGACTTTCTCAATCGCTTTTTGCAAATGATCTATAAATAGAGAGCGATTTGGTAAGCCTGTGAGAGGATCGTGGTAAGCATTGTAACGGAGTTGGGTAGCAATTGTTTCTTTTTCGTCGATTTCAGCCTGGAGTTGTTTAACCGCAGCTTTGAGCTTAAATGTTCGTTCCTCAATCGCGGCTTCTAGTTTAGTTTGGATAGTATTGAGTTCTGTTTCGGCACGATGGTGAGAGATCGCTCCCCCAAAACTATCGGCAACAGTATTTAAAATTTCAATTTCTTCTGCTGTCCATTGGCGATCTCTCTGACAATCGTCAAACTCGACAAAACCCCAAAAGTGTTGATCGACAAAAATCGGCAGCACCAGCAGGGAACACACTTGGCGATCGCCTAATAACTGTTTTTCCCATTCTGGCAGTTCATCCTGATAACCCGTAATCGGTTTTCCCTGGGAAAGGTAATCATACCAGCGCCGCAGTATCGTAGCATAGGATAAATTTTGCAATTCTAGATTATTAAAAGGAAGCGAGCTTCTCTCTGGAGTCCATTCCCACCATTGGCTGGCTAATAAGGACTGGGTAACCGGATCGGTATGATTCTGAAAAATATACACTCGATCAACCGCTAGAGCTTTGCCTAAATGAGCTAAAGCCAGATGCATTGCTTCATGACGATCCGATAGGGTAAGCAAGCAATGAGTGGCTTGAGTCACCCCTTGAAGAAGACGAATATGATATTCAGGATCGAGCATAAAATACTTTAATCATAACCATCAGTCTTGAGAGGAAAGAATTGAGCGTCTAAACTGAACCCATGCCCCCACTATGAACGGGGAAAAGACGGTAGATCGATCGCGGCTAAAGACTTGCGTTTTTTCGGGGGTCGCAGGGGATACACTAGAGGAGAAGGCCAATTACCTTGGGGAAGATTCACAGGAACTTCTGATTCCTCAGATTGCGGAGCTTCTTCAGAAGAGATATCCTCTAGTACTTCTGGGCGATCGGAGATGACTTGAACACTTTCTTCCTCTTGTACATTTTCTTGCTCGATCAAACTCTCCTCTGAATCGTCAAACTCAGCACTAAAAGAGGGAGGTTCTGGTTCTAACTCGTCTGACTCTTCTAAAGGTTCTAACTCTCGTGACTGAGCTATCGTCTGGAAGGGAGAATCCTGGAAATCTTCGATCGCCCCACTAGGAGACGGAGAAAGTTCTGGGCTTGAAGATAAGGATTCTTCCGGTTTAAACAGTTGTAAATGAGGGGGATTCACCTCTGGTGAAGGCGGTTGAGCTAATAACTCTGGAGACTCTAGAGAAGAGATTTCTTGATCGGGGGTTTCTAAATTTCTAGTCCTTATTTCCTCTGGTAGAGGATTAGGCAGATTTGTTTCCGATAAAGAGTCTTGCCATTGATTGATTGACCAAGGTTGAATCGCAACGACTTTTGGGGCTAATCCCTGTTCAATTTTGGTCAATTTTAAGCCCTTGAGAGCTTGAGAGGATTCATGGAGGATCTGTTCTCGGTTTGAGGGAGATAATTCTAAACACCGATCCAGGGCATTTTTGAACTGTAAGGTATATCGTTGTTGGCGGTGGAGACGGGTTTGTAAGTCGATGCAAAACTTATCCCGTTGATTGAGTTGGGTGGCTTGTTCGTGAGAGCGTTGTTGGGCGATCGCACAATCTCGTTCGAGTCTCGCTGTTTGAATTTGGCTACTTTCGAGTTGTTCGGTTAAAGTTTGGACTAAAATTTGTTGTCGTTGGGTACTTTGATAGGATTTTTCTAATTCTCGCAAGAGACGTTTATTTTCTTCTTGAAGCGTATTAATTTCTTCTAGACGTTGGGATAAGAGGGCTTCAGTGGCAGGTTGGCGCTCTTGATAGGTTTGTAAGGCTTGTTGAGAGTGAGCTAGGGCACTTTCGAGTTGACTGATGCGATCGAGCAGAGCCACATTCTTATGTAATACTTGCTCCATTTCCTGTTGCACGGCTTCTAAGACTTCTGGAGCAATCCCTTCACTGACTGATTCTTCAATGTCGTGCCAGTTGAGACTATCATGAGCGATCGCATCTAGTTTCAGCTCTACAGAAACATCGGTAAATTCAGCCGGAGGAGGATTTGGATTCACGTCCTCAACCGCGATCGCTTCTGCTTCGATTGGCTTATCCACTACTGATTCAGGGGTTGGCTCGCACTCAGAAGAGTCGAAGGGGGAGGTGGGTGTATGCTCTTCGTTCATAGATTGGCGTGGGAATAACGGGGGAAACTAATTACAGGATATCGAACTTTTGAGTAATGGGTAATAGTGAAGAACCTTAGGTTTCCCCTTCCCGATTCCCTATTTCCGATTCCCTATTCCCCGTTCCCCATAAAGTCTCGCACGCAGGATAGATAAACCGGGGGATCTTCGAGCATGGGAAAGTGGGCTGTTTTTTGAATGACTTGATAGCGAATCTTGGGGTTTAAATCGGCTGCTTTTTTACCCATGGGAGCGGGAATAATCTGGTCTTTTTCCCCAGAAATGAGCAAAACAGGTATGGAGAGCTGGGAAAAGGCGATGGGCATGGTTTTAGCCATGTGTTCGCTCACTGAGGTGTAAATCGTTCCTAAAGCAGCTTCAGTGTCAGCAATCAAGAAATCGGTCAGAAACCCTTGGCGCTGTTCGTCAGGAATGGGGCGACAGAGAAACCGTGCCATAAAAAAGCGATCGGCAAAGGGAATTTTTGCTAACCAGGGGGGACGGAATTTGACCACGTAGCCGCCAAATTTATGGAAGGCTTCAAAGGAGGGGCGATCGTATTCAAAAATGCCGCTACAGGTCAGAATCAGCTTTTCAATGCGCTCTGGATACTTTTGGGCAAAGAGAACGGCGATCGATGCCCCGGTAGAATGGGCGTTAATCCAAACCTTTTGTAGTCCCAGTTGATTCAGCAGTTGGGCGAGATCTTCGGCGTATTCTTCCAGAGCGTAACTTAAGTCTACGGGAGTTTGGGGCAATAGAGAGCGTCCAAAGCCCCGCAAGTCGTAGAGTAAACAGTCAAAATCCTCCTTAAAGGCTTCTGCTGTGGTTTCCCAATAGCGAGCCGAGCCAGCCCAACCATGGAGGAAAACGAGTACAGGTTTTTGGGGACTGGATGCACTCGGGGTTGTGGTTATCCACTGATAATAGTGGTCAACCCCACGGACTGTTATCTCTGGCATGATCTAGGCAGATTCAGGTTTGGGTAAGGAGGAGGGGTGAAGCAAGAGTTCTGCGGTCGATCGCTTCTCAACCATATCTTTGGTAATTACACAGCGAGTCACATCTTTGCGCGAGGGCAGTTCGTACATCACCTCTAACATCAGTTCCTCGACGATTCCCCGTAAGGCTCTAGCTCCAGTTTTACGGCGATAAGCTTCCCGGGCGATCGCTGCTGTCGCATCTGGGCGAAACTCCAGAGCCACGTTATCCATCTTCAGCAGTTTTTGATACTGTTTAACCAAAGCATTTCGAGGTTGCGTTAGGATGCATTTCAATGCTTCTTCATCCAATGGATCGACCACGGCAACTACGGGAATGCGGCCAATAAATTCGGGAATCATGCCAAATTTCACTAAGTCTTCTGGCTCCAATGCCTTCAGTACATCCGCCGCCCGTTTTTCTTTCGGTTGGCTATCTCCCGGTTGAATGAATCCCATGGATTTTTTCCCAGTGCGCTGGCTGACTACTTTATCTAGGCCAACAAAGGCTCCACCACAGATAAACAGGATGTTGCTTGTGTCTATTTGGATACAATCTTGGTACGGGTGTTTACGACCTCCTTGGGGAGGAACATTGGCGATCGTACCCTCTAGCATTTTCAACAGAGCTTGTTGTACCCCTTCCCCGGAGACATCACGGGTGATGGATGGGTTTTCGCTCTTGCGGGCAATCTTATCGATTTCATCGATATAGATGATGCCTCGCTGGGCTTCTTCAACATCAAAATCTGCGACTTGCAACAAGCGCAGTAGAATATTTTCTACATCTTCACCCACATAGCCTGCTTCCGTTAGTGTTGTAGCATCAGCTACAGCAAAGGGCACATCTAGCATATCCGCCAGGGTTTGGGCAAGTAGGGTTTTCCCACATCCCGTGGGGCCTACGAGCAAAATATTCGATTTTTGCAGTTCTATATTATCTTCTGAACTGGGTTTTCCCCCATTTGCTCCAGTATTGTTGAGCTTGGATTGGATAAAACTCAATCGCTTGTAATGGTTATATACGGCCACAGATAGAACTTTTTTGGCTTCTTCCTGGCCAATGACATTATCATCAAGATAATGTTTAATTTCTTTAGGTTTAGGGATTTGACCTAGAGTTAAGTTTGCAGTGCGCGATCGCCGTTTTTTCTGAGCCGGTTCCCCCCGTCTAGGATTGGGAGGAGCAGCAGTGGAACTTGAGTCAAACAGCTCTTCATCCAGAATTTCATTACAGAGTTCCACGCATTCATCGCAAATATAGACCCCTGGGCCCGCGATCAACTTCCGTACTTGTTCCTGGGATTTTCCACAAAATGAACATTTGAGATGGGAGTCATATTTAGACATAAAGCGGCCTCTGATTAAACAGTGGGGTGGGAGTCGGATGGATGGGACTGGGGTTGGGTAATCACCCGATCGATTAGACCATAGGTTTTCGCTTCCTCAGCAGACATAAAAAAGTCTCGTTCTGTATCTTCTGAAATTTTTTCCAAGGATTGACCCGTGTGATGGGCCAATAGCCCATTTAACGTTTCCTTATGATAAAGAATTTCTTTAGCCTGAATTTCAATATCAACCGCTTGTCCTTGGGCCCCTCCCAGGGGTTGGTGGATCATGATCCGGGAGTTGGGTAAAGACATTCGTTTTGCGGCTGTTCCTGCTGCTAACAGAAACGCTCCCATACTTGCTGCTAATCCGTAACAGATCGTGACCACATCGGGGCGGATTTGCTGAATAGTATCATACATTGCCATTCCTGCGGTCACCGATCCACCGGGGGAGTTAATGTAGAGTTGAATGTCTTTTTCTGGGTCTTCTGCTTCTAGGAACAGAAGTTGGGCCACGACTGAGTCAGCCACCATATCATCGATCGCTGTTCCCAGAAAGATAATCCGCTCTCGCAAGAGTCGAGAATAGATATCAAAGGCTCTTTCTCCCCGACCTGACTGCTCAACCACCATTGGAATCACCCCTTGGGGATGGTAGGAAATGATGTCTTGCGAGCGATGACTTTCAGGAGAAGAATACTGGGATTGAGATCGGAATATCATGGGGTTTCTCAGAGATTTGAGTTCCAAGTTAGAGGTTAGTTTATTTTAGGGTCATTTTTAGGCTAATTGACCTCTTGGGTTTATTATGCCTTAATCTCCCCCATTCTGGCAGGTCAACCCAAGAAAAGTTAGCTCTTGTTTCACTTTTAGGGGAGATTCGGTTGGTTATACCCTAGCTAGGAGCGTTAATTTCTGAGGATTCAGCTTCGGGTTGGGTTTCTGGGTTTTCTATCTCTGGACTCGTCTCTTCTGAGTTTAGGCTCCCTTCGGCAACTAATTCTACTGTGCCATTGGCTTCTAGCCATTCGAGGACTTTTTCCCGATTTAAGTCTTCGGTGACGATTTCTTTCAAGCGATCGCGATTAATCTCTTTAGGATCTTCGACTGTTTTTAGCACATCATCCATTTTGGCTTGAATTTCGGATTCATCGGCCTGCAAGGATTGTTGCTTGGCAATTTCGGCGATCGCCAGAGATTCTCTGATCGCTTTAATCGCTTCTGGGCGCGCATTTTGGCGAAATCTAGGAATCTGTTCGGGGGTGAAGACCTTATTCATATCCATGCCTTGATTGGACAATTGCATAGCCATTTGGGTCAACTGCTGGGTCACTGTATCTTCAATTAAGCTCTCTGGCAGTTCCACCTCCACTTTCTCTAACAGGGCTTTCACTAGGGCCTGTTGTTTATTGCTTTTTGTCTTATCTTCTGCTTCCTTAGCAAACCGCTCGGTCAACGAAGTTGTTAGAGCCTCTAGAGTTTCAAATTCACTGACCTCTTCAGCAAACTCATCATCGAGTTCTGGTAGTTCCTTTTCCTTAATCTCTTTCAGAGTAATTTCAAACTCGGCCGGCTGACCGGCAATATCTTCTTGGGGATACTCGTCTGGAAATTTCACAGCAATGGTTTTAGTTTGTCCCTGCTCCATTCCGACAATTCCATCGATAAAGCCAGGAATAAAGCGATCTGACTCCATTTCCACCTGAAAGTCAGTGGCACTCGCGCCGGGGATCTCTGCGGGTTCTGGCACTTCTTCCCCGTCTTTCGCCACTCGACGACCGACAAAATCCACCACAGCCACATCCCCAAGTTGACAGGGTCGATCTTCAATGGGAATTAAGGTCACCCGTTTCTCTTGTTCGGACTTGAGGACTTCATTAACCGCTTCTGGATCGGGTTTAATCTCTTCCGCCTTGACACTTAAGCCCTTGTATTCCGCTAATGTTGGCTCTGGGGGCACATCTACTGCCGCCTTAAACGCGATCGCTTCCCCGGGCTTGAATTGGTTCACGAGGCTATCAAATTCCGACTTGAGTTGGGGAGAGCCGAGGGTGTCTAATTGTTCTTGGGCGATCGCCTCATCTACAGACTGTTTGATTAACTTTTCTACGGCTGCCGCCTTCAGGTTTTGACTGCCCAATTGCTGGATCAGCACATGGCGGGGAATTTTTCCTTTCCGAAACCCAGGAAGCTTAGCGGTACGGCTAAATTCCTTAATCACCTGCTCATAGGCAGCCTTTGATGCTTCGGCAGGCACTTCAATTTCTAAACCAACTTGACTGGCGGGCAATTTTTCCTGGGTAACTTTCATCACTAGATCTGTATACTGAATGGGAATTGAGCCACGGGCAGTGAAGGGGAGGGTCAAGCTCCTGACACACCACGCAATAGTATTATATAATAGGGGGTTGACAATTCAACCCGAATCAAAACAAAAACTTGTCAAAGGAAGTCCTACAGCGCTTTGCGCTGTGGAATAGGGAATAGGGAATAGAGTTGTGGTACATAGCTTTGAGGATTCAAGCTTGTGTTTCATAACGCAAGCAAAGTGCTGTAAGTTGTCAACAGAAATTGGCCCAGAGCAGCCTTAACCTGCTAGAATCTGGAAGATGGTGCGCTCGGCGCTCTGGTGAAAGAGGAATGGAGGAAATTAGATCCTTCTCAGCAGAGCCAAGTATACGGTAAGCTAAGTTCTAACGCCAAAAAAAACTTAAAAGTTTGCTCTATATATTATTCATCTCGTGCCCGATTCAGAAATTTTAAGAAAATCCAGATAGTCTAAACCTGAACGCTAAAGTTTTAAAATCAAGGAGGATCACCTTTTGCCAAAATCCTATAGAGTTGCCATTCTGGGAGCCACTGGTGCAGTTGGAACTGAGTTAATCGACCTATTAGCAGCCCGTAATTTTCCTCTAGAGAGCCTAAAACTCTTGGCTTCTCCTCGGTCAGCGGGACGGACTCTATCCTTTAGAGGGGAAACTCTGCCCGTTGAACCTGTAGCAGAGGGATGTTTCGACCAAGTAGATGTGGTACTTGCCTCAGCCGGAGG